>NZ_PNOZ01000092.1:0-22208 GCF_002879555.1 Verrucosispora sp. ts21
GTACTTGGCGACCAGGTCAGCGGCCTGCTGCTCCCACTGGGCGTAGTGATCCGGGTAGGCCGACACCTGCACGGTCTGGGCGGCCTTGGTCAGCGGCATGTCCTGCCAGCCGTCGACCTGCTTGAGGCCCTTGAGGAAGGCGGTGGTGGAGTATTCGGGGTCGGTGATCTGCTCGACCGTGCCCCAACCGCTGGACGGACGCTGCTGGAACAGGCCCTGCGAGTCATGGTCGTTACGGTCACCGAGGTGGCCCAGGTTCTCCAACTTCGACTCCTGCAACGCCGTGGCAATCGACACGACCGCGGCACGCTCGTCCATGCCGGCCTTCTTGGTGGCGGCGATGATCGCCTTCGTGTTCGCGACCTGCTCATCGTTCAGGTCGATACGCGACTGACTGCCCTGCACACCGTGCGGGATCAGCTTGCCGGTGTCCGGCTTGTCAGCCTGCACAGCGGCGGGGGTGGTCTTCACCGGGGTGGTGTCGGCGTGGGCAGCCACCGGGCCGGCGAACACGCCACCGGCGAAAGCCAGACCAGCAACACTCAGCATGCTCTTACGGAAGATCGAGTTCATGACGAAGCTCCATTCGGGGGTTGGCGCACCCGACCAGAAGGGGGATCGGCACGGGATACGCAAGCACCGTCCGGCGCTCAAAGAGGGGAAGGTTCACCGGCTCACTCGCGGGGCGGGGGAACCCCACCACGCTCATCACGGGGGCGAGGGACCCTCGCGGCGCCGGGACCATGTACAACCACTGACCGAGGGCGGTGATTCCCGGAGGTCGGATCACACCCGACCGGATCACACCCGACCACAGACGGGTCACGGGCAGGCCCTGCTTGGTCAGCCACCCGATACAACGCCATCCGGCGGCCCCACATTCCGGCCCGCACCCGCCAGGCTCGGGCCCGGCGCCTTCCTCGGTCGTTCAGACGTGTTCAACGACCCGCAGGCATCCAGGATTCCCGCCGACCAAGGTGATCGCGGTGGGCCGTCGTGACGCAAGCACACGGAATGACCTGTTTGCCCGGGTCGGAGTCGACGCGGCCGGGGTGATCGACTCCGTTGCGCCGTAATGGCGGTTTCCCGCTGCTCTGGACCCCGCCGTTACGCCGTAACGGTGAGGCCTCCAGACCCAACGCTGCACACTTGCGGAGCGTTTGTCCGATAGTCACCCAGGCGTCCTGTTCAGGTCTGCGATGTGGCGATCTCGCTGGGGCTCGCCCTGGCAGGGCTCGCTGGGGCTCGCGGATCGGGTGGAGGAGTGGAGGGGAGATGGTGAGCGGCCGGAGACGAGGTGTCTCCGGCCGCTTCGAACAAGGGGCGGGTTACTGCTTGAGCATGTTGTCCAGCAGCAGGGCGCAGCGGATCACCCCGAGGTGGCTGTACGCCTGAGGGTGGTTGCCCAGGCCGCGCTCGGCCAGCGGGTCGTACTGCTCGGGCAGCAGGCCGGTCGGGCCGGCGGTGTCGATCATCTGGAGGAACAGTTCCTCGGCGTCGGTACGCCGACCGGTGCGCAGGTACGCCTCGATCAGCCACGACGTGCAGATGTGGAAGCCGCCTTCCCGGCCGGGCAGTCCGTCGTCCCAGTGGTAGCGGTAGACGACCGGCCCGCTGCGCAGATCCGCCTCGATCTTCAGCACGGTGGACAGGAACCGTGGGTCGTCCCCGGCCAGCAGACCGGACAGGCCGATCCACAGCGAGGAGGCGTCCATGTCCTCGTCGCCGTACGCGACGCTGTACGCCTCGGCCTCCTCGTGCCAGCCGTACTCCAGCACGTTGGCACCGATCCGGTCGCGCAGCTCCACCCATTCCGGGCGGTCCTCGCCACCGTGCTGGCGGACCACGTGCAGGGCGCGGTCCACGGTCATCCAGCACATCACCTTGGAGAAGATGTGGTGCCGGGGTGGCAGGCGGGCTTCCCAGATGCCGTGGTCGGGCTCGTGCCAGCGGCGGCGGACCGCCTCGACCATGTTCTCCAGGACCCGCCACTCCTCGGCGCGCACCGAGCCGCGTACGTCGGCGGTGGCGGCGATGAGGTCGGCGATCGGGCCGAAGACGTCCAGCTGGAGCTGGTGGTTGGCGAGGTTGCCGACGCGTACGGGGCGGGAGCCGGCGTAGCCGGGCAGGGTGTCGATGACCGCCTCGGCACCCAGCTCGTAGCCGTCCACGGTGTAGAGCGGGTGCAGCCGTTCGGGGTGCCCGCCGGTGCGCTCCACACAGCCGTCGACCCAGCGCAGGAACGCCTCGGCCTCGGCGATCGACCCCAGGTCGACCAGGGCGCGGGCGGTCATCGCGGCGTCACGAAGCCAGCAGTAGCGGTAGTCCCAGTTGCGGACACCGCCGAGCTCCTCCGGCAGCGAGGTGGTCGCGGCGGCCAGGATCGAGCCGGTCGCCTCGTGGCAGAGGCCACGCAGCGTCAAGGCGCTGCGGGCGACCAGGTCCCGGGCGGTGGTGGGCAGCCGCAGTGAGGCCACCCAGTCCTTCCAGGGGCGTTCCGCTGCTGCCTGCCGCTCGTGGATGGGCAGCCGGTGGTGTTCCAGGCTGTGCGTGCCGAAGCGCAGCTCCAGCACCACTTGCCCGCCGAGGGCGGACAGGTCCACCACCGCCTTGGCGCTCTCGTAGCCGCCGTCGTTGCCGACCTCCCACTGCACACCGGGGGAGTAGAGCGCGATCGGCTCGTTGGAGCCGAGCACCAGCAGGCCGTCGGCGAGCGGCTGAAGCTGCACGGCGACCTGCGCGAACTCCGGTCGGGGCGCGAACTCCAGCCGGGCCCGTCCGGTGCCGGTGAGCACCCGGATCAGGGTGGAGTCGCCGGAGATGATCGCCGGCCCGTCGGGTGTGGTCCGCGGGTCGGGCTTGTCGAGCCAGTCGGTGACGGTCAGCCCCGACCAGCGGGTCTCCACGGTCATGGTGCCCGAGCGGTAGCGCTGGCCGAGCGGGATGCCGCCGCGTTCCGGGGCGACACTGAAGTGCCCGGCCGGGCTGCCGCCGACCAGGTCGGCGAAGATGGCCGCCGAGTCGGGCTTGGGGTTGCACAGCCACGTCACCTTCGCGTCGGGCGTGAGCAGTGCGACCGTACGCCCGTTGGCAAGCATCGAGTGCCGCTCGATCGGCACCGCGCGCTCGCCGAACAGCCAGTGCCGGCGGGTCTCCAGCAGCAGCCCGAGCACCCGGGCGGCCTCGATCGGCTCGGCCACCCGGTGGTCGGCCTTGGTCTCGCCGGGGCCGATCTTGATGCCGACGTCCGGGCCGCTCAGGTTGCCGAAGGCGTTCTCGTCGGTGACGTCGTCGCCGATGAACAGGACCGCGCTGGCCGAGAGCTGCGTGCGCAACTGGTCGACCGCGGTGCCCTTGTGGGTGGCCACCACGGACAGCTCGATGACTTCCTTGCCCTGGGTGACGGTGACGTCCGGCCAGGTGGCGGGGCCGCTGCGGACCGCCTCGATGGCGGCGGCGGCGATCTGCGGTTCGACCCCCCGGGTGTGTACGGCGACGCTCGCCGGCTTGCGTTCCAGGCGTACGCCCGGGTGGGCCGCGGCGATCTCGCGCAGCGCGTCCCGCAGTCGCTTGCGGACCTCGATCAGCTCGGGGGAGAGCCGTTCGACGAAGCCGATGTCGAATTCGGAGCCGTGACTGCCGACCAGGTGCACCTCGCTGGGCAGCCGGGAGAGCGCGGCCAGGTCACGAAGCGCCCGGCCGGAGACGACCGCGACGGTGGTCTGCGGCAGCGCGGCCAGGGCACGCACCGCGGCAACGGACTCCGGCAGGGGTACGGCCTTGCTCGGGTCCTCGACGATCGGCGCGAGCGTGCCGTCGTAGTCGCAGGCGATCAGCAGCTGGGGCACCCGGGCGATCCGCCCGATGGCGGAGGCCAGCTCCCGGTCCATCGTGCCCGCCGTGGGCATGATGATTTCACTGGAGGGGGCGCTCACGACGCCTCCATGTCAGGCACACCGAGTTCGGTGAGGAAGGACTTCGCCCAGTGCCCCACATCATGGGTGCGCAAATGGCGTTGCATAGTCCGCATACGGCGACGAGCCTCCGGCTTCTCCACGTGCACGGCTCGGAGCAGGGCATCCTTGACTGCGTCCGGGTCGTGCGGGTTGCACAGGAACGCCTGACGCAGCTCGGTGGCCGCGCCGGCGAACTCACTGAGTACGAGTGCGCCCCCGTGGTCCGCCCTTGATGCGACGTACTCCTTGGCCACCAGGTTCATACCGTCTCGCAGCGGGGTCACCATCATCACGTCGGCGGCGGCGTACATCGCAGCAAGTTCGGTCCGACTGTACGACTGATGCAGATAATGCACGGCGGGCACACCGACCCGGCCGAATTCGCCATTAATCCGACCGACCTCGCGCTCGACCTTGACACGAAGTGCCTGGTAGTGCTCGACGCGTTCGCGGCTCGGCGTGGCTACCTGCACCATAACAGCGTCGGGGACTGTCAACTTTCCGTCAGCCAACAACTCCCGGAAGGCCTTGAGTCGCAACTCGATGCCCTTTGTGTAATCGAGGCGGTCCACACCGAGGATGATGGTGCGCGGGTTGCCCAACTCCTCGCGGATCTCCTTCGCCCGCGCCTGGATCGCCGGGTCCGCGGCCAGCCGTTCCATCTCCTTGGTGTCGATCGAGATGGGGAAGGCGCCGGCCTTCACCTGACGCCCGTCGACCTGGATCATCTGCCCTTCGTAGCGCAGGCCGAGCAGGTGACGGGCGAGCCGGACGAAGTTCTGTGCGGCCAGCCGCTGCTGGAACCCGACCAGGTCGGCGCCGAGCAGCCCGCGCAGGATCTCGGTGCGGAACGGCATCTGCATGAACAGCTCGATCGGCGGGAACGGGATGTGCAGGAAGAAGCCGATCCGCAGATCGGGACGCAGTTCCCGGAGCATCGCCGGCACCAGTTGAAGCTGGTAGTCCTGGACCCACACCGTGGCACCGTCGGCCGCGACCTCGGCGGCGGCCTCCGCGAACCGGGCGTTCACCAGCCGGTACGCCTCCCGCCAGCGACGCTTGTAGGCAGGCGTCTCCACGGCGTCGTGGTAGAGCGGCCAGATCGTGGCATTGGACTGGCCCTCGTAGTAGCGCTCGAGTTCCTCGGCGCTCAACGGCACCGGGTGCAGTCGGATGCCCTCCAGGTCGAACGGCTCGGGAGCGGCGCCGGTGCCACCGGCCCACCCGACCCAGGTGCCCTGATGCTCGGCGAGGACGGGGTGCAGGGCGGTGACCAGGCCGCCAGGGCTGCGTCGCCACTGCCGGCCCTCGGGTGTGCTCACCTCGTCGACCGGTAGGCGGTTTGCCACTACGACAAAGGAGCTACGGACGGTCACGATCGGCCACCTCCGGGTGCTGACGGGTCCACCGCGATGAGCGTACTGAGCGTATCTGCGGCGTCTGTTGCTCAGTGCCGGAGTGACGTACCCGTCCCAGACCGGCCGAACCTTGCACGTGATCATGTTGACAGGCCGTCGGCACCCTCCGCGCAACCGTGTCCGACGGGCGGGGCGATGTGGGCGAAGCCCGGCGGACCTGTCAGGATTGACGATGGCGTGCGCGCGGCCGGGCAACGGTCGTGGCGGCGGGTGACGGCGCGTCCCACGTCACGCGCGTGCCCCGCACCACGCAAATCGACGACTCAGTCCTGACGGAGGTAGCCCGCACCGTGGCCCAGTTCATCTACGTCCTGGAGAAGGCGCGCAAGGCGCACGGCGACAAGGTCGTGCTCGACAACGTGACGCTGAACTTCCTGCCTGGGGCCAAGATCGGTGTGGTCGGCCCGAACGGTGCCGGTAAGTCCAGCCTCCTCAAGATCATGGCCGGTTGGGACCAGCCGAGCAACGGTGAGGCCCGGCTGATGCCCGGCTACACCGTCGGCATGTTGGCCCAGGAGCCGCCCCTCAACGAGGCCAAGACCGTCCTCGGCAATGTCGAGGAGGCGGTCGCGGAGACCAAGGCCAAGCTGGAGCGGTTCAATGCCATCGCCGAGCAGATGGCCACGGACTACTCCGACGAGCTGATGGAGGAGATGGGTCGGCTCCAGGAGGAGCTGGACAACGCCGACGCCTGGGACATCGACTCCAAGCTCGAACTGGCGATGGACGCGCTGCGCTGCCCGCCGCCGGACGCCGAGGTGACCCAGCTCTCCGGTGGTGAGCGCCGCCGGGTGGCGCTGTGCAAGCTGCTGCTGGAGGCGCCGGACCTGCTGCTGCTCGACGAGCCCACCAACCACCTGGACGCGGAGAGCGTGCAGTGGCTGGAGCAGCACCTGGCCAAGTACCCCGGCACCGTCCTGGCGATCACCCACGACCGGTACTTCCTGGACAACGTGGCCGGCTGGATCCTGGAGCTGGACCGCGGCCGGGCCATCGGCTACGAGGGCAACTACTCCACCTACCTGGAGAAGAAGGCCGCGCGGCTCTCCGTCGAGGGACGCCGCGACGCGAAGATGAAGAAGCGCCTCTCCGATGAACTGGAGTGGGTCCGCTCCAACGCCAAGGCCCGGCAGACCAAGTCCAAGGCCCGCCTGGACCGGTACGACGAGATGGCCGCCGAGGCGGAGAAGACCCGCAAGCTGGACTTCGAGGAGATCCAGATCCCGCCGGGCCCGCGCCTGGGCAGCACCGTCATCGAGGCGCAGAACCTGACCAAGGCCTTCGGCGACCGGGTGCTGATCGACAACCTGTCGTTCTCGCTGCCGCGTAACGGCATCGTCGGCATCATTGGCCCGAACGGCGTCGGCAAGACCACCCTGTTCAAGACGATCGTCGGGTTGGAGCAGCCGACCAGCGGCTCGGTCCGGGTCGGCGAGACGGTCTCGCTGTCGTACGTCGACCAGAACCGGCAGGGCCTGGACGGCGACAAGACCGTCTGGGAGGTCGTCTCCGACGGGCTGGACTACCTCATGGTGGGCAAGGTCGAGATGCCGTCGCGGGCGTACATCGCGGCGTTCGGGTTCAAGGGTCCGGACCAGCAGAAGCCGACAAAGGTGCTCTCCGGCGGCGAGCGCAACCGGCTCAACCTGGCGTTGACGCTGAAGATCGGCGGCAACGTGATCCTGCTCGACGAGCCGACCAACGACCTGGACGTGGAGACCCTGTCCAGCCTGGAGAACGCGCTGCTGGAGTTCCCCGGCTGCGCCGTGGTGATCTCCCACGACCGGATGTTCCTGGACCGGGTCGCCACGCACATCCTGGCCTGGGAGGGCGACGACGAGAACCCGGCCAAGTGGTTCTGGTTCGAGGGCAACTTCGAGGCGTACGAGAAGAACAAGATCGACCGGCTCGGCGCGGAGGCGGCCCGACCGCACCGGGTGACGTACCGCAAGCTGACCCGCGACTGACCGGCGAGCGACGTCTTGGCTGATCGGTTTGTCTACCACTGCACCCTGCGGTGGTCTGACCTCGACGCGTACGGCCACGTCAACAACGCCCGCTTCCTCACCCTGTACGAGGAGGCCCGGGTGGCGTTGATGTTCGTCGGTGCGCGGGCGCAGGGCATCGACTCGTTCGCCGACGGAGTGGTCATCCGTCGGCACGAGGTCGACTACCTGCGCCCGGTCGACTACGCCCTGGGTCGGGCCACCGCCGATGCGGCCCCGACCGTACGGATCGAGATGTGGGTGGGGCGGATCCGCGCCGCCTCCTTCACCGTGAGCTACGAGATGTACGACGGTGAGCATCTGGTCAGCCGGGCACAGTCGGTGCTGGTTCCGTTCGACCTGGTCCGGCAGGTGCCCCGGCGGCTCACCGACCGGGAACACTCCTTCCTGCTCGGGTACGCCCCGGACGGTGGCGAGGCATGAGCGCGGGCGGCGTCACACCCCGGCCGGAATCCGATACCGCCGAGTTGCGGCACGGGATCGACGGGGTCGCCGACGCAGGGGCCTTCCTGGCCCGACTGGTCCGGTTGGAGCCGGCCGCCCTGGTGCGGTTACGTCCGACCGGCACACCGGGGCGTACGGCTCTCTGGGGCCGTCTGCCGTGGGGGGTGCTGGCCGTGCGGACGGTCTCCGGCCCCGGCCCCGGCGCCGGGGACGTCACGGTCGCGGCCGGGCAGTTGCTCGCCGAGTTGGCGGCTGGCCGGGCGGGTCTGCCCGCCCGGCGTGACGCGCAGTGGCGCTGGCCGCTGCCGCCGGCAGCCAGCCGGCCGGTGGAGAGCCTGCCGGGCGAGGAGGTGCGCCGGCTCGCCGAGGCCGCCGCCGGCACCCTGCGCGAGGCGGCGACGAACGGCGTGGCCGGCCGGGCGGTGGGGCAGCGGATGTTGCGTGACGCCCTGCTGGACCATGTCGCGGTGGTGGTCACGCCGGACGACGCAGCTGACCGTCCGGTGGAGGTGACCCAGCGAATGGTGCAGGGTCTGATCAGGATGGGGTTCCTGGGGGCGACCGGCGGATCGTCGGGCATCGACGAGGTCCGGGTACGCGCGGCTGGCCGTTGGGTTGCCCTGGTGGGACCGTACGGAGCTGTGTGGTCGCAGAAGGCTACGGATCTTGCCGTGCGGCCGCTTGACCCTCGTCCGAAAGTATGACCTCGGGTCAACCTTCTGGCTTGGGGCTGGCGTTGGGGGGATGCTTCGCTCCGACTGTCCGGGTACCGTCCATCCTCGGATCCCACCCACCGTATGCAACTGGATCCGCTGGGGAGTGAGGTGCGCGAGCGATGCCGTGGTGGTCATGGCGCCCCGGTCCCGCCAGTGGCGGCGACCCGGAAACTCGAAGCAGTGTCACGGTGGAGGAGGCCGTCAGAGTCGGCCCGCCGACGCCCCGTCAGCCCGGGGACGACTGCCCGGGCGGGGAGCATCCGTTGATCGCGGACATGTCAGCCACCGTCGAACCGGTCACCCTGCGCCGCATCTGCGACGCGTTGGACCTGCTCGACGTGCGCTACCTGGCCGACGGCGACGGCAACCTGCTGGCCATGTGGGAGCGGCACGCCGTGCTGGTCACCCTGGAAGGCCCCGAGGACGAGATCCTGGTGCTCCGGGCCCGCCCGCACGCGACCGTGCCGCCGGACTGGGCGGACCGGGCCTACCGGGTGGTCAACGAGTGGAACCACACGCGCCGCTTCTGCAAGGCGTACGTGGGCGACGCCACCGAACGGGGGCAGTTGCCGATCTACGCCGAGCTGCAGGTGCCGCTCGCCGCAGGTGCCCACGACGCGCTCCTGGTCGAGCTGCTCGACTGCGGCGCGGCAGTGGCCACGAGTTTCGTCGACTGGCTGCACGACGAGGGTGCCCTGCTCTGACGGGGGACGGTGGCCGCCGCGGGGCTCACCCCGCGGCCGGGTCCTCCATCGCGTTGACCATGAAGTAGGCCGCCCGCTCCAGGTAGTTCCAGAGCTCGGTGGCGGTCGCCTCCGGCAGATCGAGGCTGTCGACCGCCCGGCGCATGTGGCGCAGCCAGGCGTCGCGTTCGGCCGCGCCGATCCGGAAGGGTGCGTGCCGCATCCGCAGCCGGGGGTGCCCCCGTTGAGCGGAGTACGTGTTCGGGCCGCCCCAGTACTGCATGAGGAACAGCCGCATCCGGTCGGCGGCCGGCCCCAGGTCCTCTTCCGGGTACATGGGGCGCAGCAACGGGTCGCTGGCGATGCCGGCGTAGAACTCATCGACCAGCTTGCGGAACGTAGGCTCGCCGCCGACGGCGTCGTACAGCGTCACGGCCTCGCCGCGGGGCTCGGACTCACCTGCGGGATTCACCCTTCCATCCTGCCAGGCGTTGCCGGCCGGTGACCGTACCGGGACCTGTCGACGCCGTGGTTCAGGTCACCGCATGCCGTGGTCGGTCGACGTTGCCCTGGTCCGGCTTCTCCGACGGGGTGGTCGAGCCGGTGGAGGAGGCCCGTGCCGCCTCCACCGTGGCCTCCACCGTCTGCGCGTCGGGCCAGCGTCGGGCGACGAACGTCATAAGCACCACCCCGGCGGCACTCCACAGCCCGACCACGATCGGGATCGGGTAGTGCTCGGCGAGCAGGCCGGTCGCCAGGACCGCGGCACCCTGGATGACCTGGACCCCGGTGGCCATCACGCCGAACGCCCGGGCCCGGTAGCCGTGCGGCAGGGCCTGGACGAACAGGCCGTTCGCCACCGGCAGGATGCCGGCGACCGCGAACCCGCAGGCGGCGGCGAGCAACGCCACCACCGCAGGCGGCGGGTCGAGCAACGAGGGCACCAGCATCAACGGGGCGATGACCGCCAGTGGCCGGAGCAGGGCGATGCGCCGGGACGGCGCGACCGCCCGGCCCATCAACAGCCCACCGAGGATGAACCCGACCGGGCTCGACGCCATGATCAGCGCCTGCGCCATTCCCGCGTTCATCCCGCTGTCCGTGCCTTCGTTGGCCCAGGCTGCGGCCAGTCCCTCGGGCACGATCGAGCAGAGCACCGCGCCGAAGACGAGGATCGCGATGGCCCGCAGCACCGGCGTACGGAACACCAGTTGGAACCCCTCGGCGGTTTCCCGGAGCAGGTGACGGCGTTGCTCGCTGGCTATGGCCGGTGCCCGGTTCCGGGTCCCGAAGCGGACGAGCACCGCCGAGAGGGCGAAGGCTGCCGCGTTCATCAGCAACGCGGCGGTGGTGTTGACGGTCGCCACCGCCGCTCCGAGCAGGTAGCCGACGACCTGCGCAGCCTGCCCGACACTGGCGTTGATCGAGAGCCCGACGACGAGTCGGTCGCCGGGCAGGATCAACGGCATCAGCGCGGAACGCGCTGCCTGGCTCGGTGGATTGGCAAGCGTGGTGGCGAACAGGAGGGCCAGGATCAGCGGCACCGGTATCCCGGGGATGGCGATGAGCAGCATCAAGGCCATCCGGATGAGGTCGCAGACCACCATGATCTGGCGGTAGCGGTGCCGCTCGGCGATCGTGGCAAGCAGTGGGCCGCCGATCAGCCAGGGCAGGTAGCTGACCGCGAAGGCAGCCGCCGAGAGCGCGACGGACTCGGTCTCCTTGTAGACGAGCAGGGTGACCGCTGCCTTGGCGACGTAGTCACCGATCCAGGTCAGGGTGTTGGCCAGGAAGATGGCTCGGTACTCACCCTGGGCGAAGACCTCACGGAAAGTGGCCGGACCTTCCGGAGGAGGCCGCTCGTCCGACACCATCGCCTCCATCGGCCGGTGGCAGGCCACTCGTGATGGCCGGCCCCGAGGCCATCGTCAGATCTACGGATCAGCGAGGACGTGACCACGCTCGGGGAGCGCGTGCACCGGATTCTGCCCGATAGTCTGACAACTGGCTAGGGCGAACGGCTTGATCGTCGCATCTCTGACTGAACGAACGGACGATACCCGAGGGGCCGCTCGGCCGCGAGTACCTACCGTTCTATTCAGGTGGCCCCGCCCTGACCAGTCTCGTTGTCGTCCCGCAGGTAGGCGGGTACGGCCCGGACGGCCGCGATCCGGGCGGTGATCCCGGAATTTTCCAGTGCCTCCGCGAGCCGACGGCGCAACTCGCGGCCCACCGCGGCCTGCCCGTCGGCGGTGGTCTTGACCACCGTGCGGATGACCGTGCCGTCCACCGTCACCTGTTCCACACCGAGCACCTCGGGGGGCTCGACGATGGAGGCCGCCAACTCCGGGTCCACCGCGACCGAAGCGGCTGCGGTACGCAGCACCGCCGTGGCCTCCTCGGTGCCGGCGAAGCCGATCGGCAGGTCGACGACCACCAGCGCCCAACCCTGACTCTTGTTGCCCACCCGGACGATCTCGCCGTTGCGGATGTACCAGAGCACCCCCCGACCGTCGCGAACGGTGGTGACCCGCAGACCGACCGCCTCGACCACGCCGCTGGCCTCGCCGAGGTCGACGTTGTCGCCGACCCCGTACTGGTCCTCGATCAACATGAACAGGCCGGCGATCAGGTCCTTGACCAGGCTCTGCGCACCGAAGCCGAGCGCCACACCGGCAATGCCGGCGCTGGCCAGCAGGGGGGCCAGGTCGAAGCTGAACTCCTTGAGCACCATCAGGACGGCGATGCCGAAGATGAACGCCGTGCTCAGGCTGCGCAGCACCGATCCGATCGCCTCGGCCCGCTGGCGGCGTCGCTCCGGGACGAACTCGCCGGGCTCGGTCGCGGCGCTCGGGATGCGCTCGCGCAGCGGCCGGAGCATGGTCGGTACGCCGGCATCGGTGGTGGTGCGCACCAGCCGGCGGATCGTCCGGTGCACCAGCCAGCGGGCGGCGATCGCCAGCATCAGGATCAGGATGATCCGCAGCGGCTTGACCAGGATCCAGTAGCTGCCCTCGGCGAACCACACCGAGTCGAAGTATTTCCATACCCACTTGCAGACGACCTCGTCCAGGCACTCGGGACTGGGGGTGTCCTCCGGGTCGGGGGTGGGCGTACCGGAGACGAGGCTGAGCATGCTGACGGTCACCCTGATTTCGTACCGTAAGCATCCGGTCGACCCATGACCGACCCACCGCCGGGTGAGCCGAGGCGCGCTCGTCGCCGGATCTGTCGTGAAAGCTCCGCCAGGTACCCAGGATTAGTGCGTGCATTCGCCGGTCCGATCAGGGACGATTGGCGCAACGGACGTCGGTGAACCGGCCGGCGTCGACGTGGTGTATGGCTGCGGCCTGCGCCGGTCGGCGGTGGCGAGTGGAGAGCCGCTTGACCGGGAGGGTGACGCGATGCCTGACATACGACCCACGGTGGGCTCCGGCGCGCTGGTCCTCAACGCCACCTATGAGCCGCTGTGTGTCGTGTCGGTGCGTCGCGCCGCGATCCTCGTGCTCTCCGCCAAGGCGGTCTGTGTCGCCGACGGCGAGGGCGTCCTGCACAGCGCCCGCAGCGCGTTACCGGTGCCCTCGGTCGTCCGACTCACCCGGTTCGTCCGGGTGCCCTACCGTACCCATGTGGGTTTGTCCCGCCGGGCGATCTTCGCCCGGGACGGCTGGCGCTGCGCCTACTGCCGGGGTCCTGCCGAGACCATCGACCACGTCTTCCCGCGCAGCCGGGGCGGCCCGCACGCCTGGGAGAACGTGGTCGCCGCCTGCGCCCGGTGCAACCACACCAAGGGCGACAAGACCCCCGCCGAGCTGGGCTGGCGACTGCACTCGCTGCCCGCCGCACCGAAGGGGATCGCCTGGCGGGTGCTCGGTCACCGCGCACCCGACCCCCGCTGGGCCGACTGGCTCGACCTCCGCGAACCCGAAGCCGCCTGACCCACCCAGCTGACCCACCCCGCTGGCTACCGGCCCCACCCGCCACGCCTTCACAGGACCGCAAACCCCCACCAGACGACTACCGAGCCTCCACCAAGGAAGCGAACACGATCACGTTGTCCGCGTAGCCCGTCTCCCCACCGACCCAGCGTCCACCACAGGTGATCAGCCGCAGCTGCGGCCGACTGAAGTCGCCGAAGACCTCGTCGGCGGGCAGCGCCTCCTTGTCGTACCGGCCGACCCGGTCGACCTCGAAGATCGCGACCGTACCGTCGGTGCGGGCCACCTCGACGCGGTCGCCGGCCCGCAGTTGCCGCAGGTCCTGGAAGACCGCCGGCCCGGTGCTGGTGTCGACGTGTCCGACGATGACGGCGGGGCCGTACTGGCCCGGGGTCGGGCCCTGGTCGTACCAGCCGGCCTCCTGGGCGCGTTCCGCGGTCGGCGCGGCGATGCTGCCGTCCGCGGCGACGCCCACGTTGTGCACCGGCGCGGCCAGGTCGATCTTGTTGATCTCGATGCCGACCGGTTGGCTCGCCGGCAGTAGTGGAAATTTCTTCGGCGGCGGCGCCAGCCCGGCGATGAAGCGGTCCGGCAGCAGGTTCGTGCCGGTCAGTCGTTCGACCCCGAGCATCGTGATGATCAACAGCATCAGGCTGCCGATCACCAGGACGGGCAGTCCGGGGCTGGCGCGGAGGCTGCGTCGGCCCGATGCCGGCCAGGCTCGACGCGGTCGTGGTGGCACGGGTGCGGCCGACGGGTCAGGTGTGGCGATGCTGGCCGAACCCATCTGGGCGGTGACCCGGCCGAGCCGACCGGCCACGGCCGTCGCTGTCCGCCAGAGTCGGTAGCGGCGGCGGGTGACGGTCCGGGGCGGTACGGGACGCGGTTCGGGCACCGGAACACGGTGGCCGATCATGGCACCCGCCTGTGGTCAGGAACCGGTCCGGCGTCGGCTGCTGATCAGCCCGAAGACCACCGCCGCGGCCACCACTGCGACGCCGCCGAGCAGCAGCGTCGAGCCGGTGCCCGGTCCGGCGGTGCCACCGCCACCGGTCGCCGGGCCCTTGGTGGGTTGCTGCATGTTCAGTACGGTCAGCGTGGTGCTGGCCGTCTGGCCGTTGTTGCAGCGCAGGTTCACCGGATAGTCCCCGGCGGCCTTGTTGCCCGGCACCGTGACGTCGCCGGTGAGGAAGCCGTTGTCCGGTCGGAGGAAGACCCGGTTGAACGCCTCCGAGTCGACCTCGGCCTGCCGGTTGTTGGCGTTGTCGCAGCTGGCCCGCAGGTGCACCCGGGATCCGGCCTGCACACTGTTCGGGGTCACCTCGATGAAGGTGTTATCACCCGCCCGGGCTGGTCCGGCACCGACCAGGATGAACGCCCCGATCAGCGCGAACGCTCCGAGAAGTCGGACGATTGTCGAGGAGGCGTGCAGCACTCCTCCGTACGGTCGCAGACCCCGCATGATCCTCCCTCCCGGCACCGGTGCACCGGTCCTGCTGGGGTGGTGACCCGCGGTGCTTTCCCCCTGCTCCCGCTGCTAACCCGGCCCGCGAAACCGCCCGGCGCGCGAAACGCCCGGCGCGCGGAACCAGCGGGTGTTAAGCGGGGGCCCTTCCTCTACCGGAGGCGTTAACAGGGGGCCCTTCCTTGCACCTGGTCAGGGGCTGCCAGTTGAGGGGGGAGGAGAGCACCATGGTGCTCGACGGCTGCCCGTACGGGGCGAGTCGGTCGATGACCCCCTCGAACTCCCCGATCGAACCGGCCGCGACCTTCAGCACACTGCACGCGTCGCCGGTGATCCGGTGGATCTCCAGGATCTCCGGCCAGGTGGCGACGTCCGGGTCGTGCAGGATGCAGCGGGCGCCGTAGCAGGACATCCGGATCAACGCGACCACCGTCCGGCCGGCTCGGGTCAGGTCGACATGCGCGTGGTACCCGGTGATCACCCCGCTCTCCTCCAACCGGCGTACCCGCTCGGCCACCGCAGGTGGGGACAGGTGCACCCGCCGGGACAGCTCGCTGAACGACAACCGTGCGTCGGCCTGCAGTTCGCGCAGCAGGGCCCAGTCCATCTCGTCCACGCGTAGACCTTACGTCTGACAAGCCAAATGCGGCCAGCGCCTCACGTTTGGCAGGTCAGCTGGGCGTAGCGCCGTTGAACAGGCATTCCATCCGGGGGTGACGCCGCGAGATCATGACTGGAATCGCCAGCCAGGAAGGAGTGGACGGATGGAGCAGACCGAGCTGCGCCCGGGAACCCGGACAGCGGTGCGTCCGGTGACGGGCAAGCAGCGGGCGGCCCGTGCCGCCCGCAACGGCGGCGAGCCGACCCTGGAGTTCGCCGAGCGGGTGCCGTACGACGCCTATGTGCAGGCCAGCACGCTGCACACGTTGCAACAGCCGCTGAGTGACGACCCCGGCGAGATGTCCTTCCTGATGGTCAGCCAGATCATGGAGCTGTACTTCGGGTTGACCTGCCACGAGCTGCGGGAGACCTCCCGGCTGCTGCGCACCGACCGGGTCTGGGAGGCGCTGGCCCCGCTGCGCCGCGCCGCGCTGCACCTGGAGGCCCTCAACGCCGCCTGGCACGGGTTGCGCTGGATGACCCCGGCCGACTTCAACCGCTTCCGCAACCTGCTCGGCGAGGGCTCCGGCTTCCAGTCGGCCATGTACCGCCACCTGGAGTTCCGGCTGGGGCTGCGGGACGCGGCGCTGATCCGGCCCTTCCGCCGGCAGACCGAGGTGTACGCCGACCTGAACGCGACCCTGGCCACCCCCAGCGTCTGGGACGAGGTGGTCGCCCTGCTCGCCCGGCACGGCCACGACATCCCTGCCGACCTGCTCGACCGGGACGTCCGCGACGAGCACCAGCCGCACGCCGCGGTCGAGGCGGCCTGGGTGCACATCTACGGTGACAGCGGTCCGGACAACCACCTGCGGATGCTCGGCGAGGCGCTGACCGAGGTGGCCGAGCAGTTCGGCGACTGGCGGCACCACCACGTCAAGGCGGTGCAGCGCACCATGGGTGCCAAGGTCGGCAGCGGCGGTTCGGCGGGGCTGGCGTGGCTGCAACGCAGCATGGCCCGGGTGGTCTTCCCGGAGCTGTGGTCGGCCCGGACGGCGATGTGAGGCGAGGATGAACGAGAACGAGACAATGAGTGCCGGTGAGGCCGAGGCGCTGCGCCTGGACGCCGCCGAGCCGGGCCACCGGCACCTGTTCCACGTGCCCCCGGCCGACGGCGGGCGCTACCCGGAGACCGCGTACCTGGCGGGCAACTCCCTCGGCCTGCAACCCAAGGCCACCCGGACCGAACTGCTGGCCGACCTGGAGTCCTGGAGTCGGCTCGGTGTCGAGGGCCACCTGGAGGCGGAGCGCCCCTGGTTGCCGTACCACGAGTTGCTCACCGCGCCGGCGGCCCGACTGGTCGGCGCGCTGCCCAGCGAGACCGTGGTGATGAACTCGCTGACGGTCAACCTGCACCTGCTGATGGTCAGCTTCTACCGGCCGGCCGGCGAGCGGACCCGGATCGTCATCGAGGACACCGCCTTCCCCTCGGACAGCTACGCGGTGCGCAGCCAGGCCCGGTTTCACGGGCTGGACCCGGACACCACTGTGGTCCGGCTCAAGCCGCGTCCGGGTGAGGAGAACCTGCGTACCGAGGACGTGACCGCGTTCCTGGCGGCGGAGGGGCACACCGTCGCGCTGGTGCTGCTCGGCGGGGTCAACTACCTCACCGGCGAGCTGATGGACATCCCTACGATCACCGCCGCCGGCCGGGCCGCCGGTGCCGTGGTGGGCTGGGACCTGGCGCACGCGGCGGGCAACGTGCCGCTGTCGCTGCACGACTGGGACGTCGACTTCGCGGCCTGGTGCTCGTACAAGTACCTCAACTCCGGTCCGGGTGCGCTGGGCGGCGTCTTCGTGCACGAGCGCCACCACGGCGATCCCGCCCTGCACCGGTTCGAGGGCTGGTGGAGCACGGCGGCGGCCACCCGGTTCGAGATGACCCCGGTGAGCCGACCCCCGGCCACCGTCGAGGCGTGGCAGATCTCCAACCCGCCGATCTTCGCGATGGGCCCGGTGCGGACCTCGTTGGAATTGTTCGACTCGGTCGGCATGCCGGCGCTGCGCGAGCGCAGCCTGCGGCTCACCGGCTACCTGGAGCGGCTGCTCGACGAGGTGGTCGCCGACCGGCCGTTGACCGTGGTCACCCCGCGGGACCCGAGCCGGCGCGGCTGCCAACTGTCGGTCCGCATCGGCGTGGGCACCGCAAACGAACTGACCAAGCGGCTGCGCCACGAGCACGGGGTGATCGCCGACGCCCGGCAGCCGGACGTGGTGCGGTTCGCCCCGGTGCCGCTCTACTCGACGTACCACGATTGCTGGCGGGTCGCCGACGCGTTGGCCGCGACGGTGGAGGTCAGCGCGTGAACACCCGGCAGGACGAGATCGCAGTGGTGGGCGCCGGCCTGGCCGGCTGCCTGTTGGCCTGCTACCTGGCCCGGCGGGGTCACTCGGTGACGCTCTACGAGCGGCGACCGGATCCGCGGGTCGGTACGCCCGAGCGGGGACGCTCGATCAACCTGGCGCTCTCCGAGCGGGGTCTGGACGCGCTGCGCCGCATCGGCCTCGACGAGCAGGTGATGACCGACGCGTTGCCGATGCGCGGTCGGATGGTGCACCCGGTGGTGGGCGAGCCCGACTTCCAGTCGTACAGCGCCGAGGGTGATCGGGCGATCAACTCGATCAGCCGGGGTGCGTTGAACAACGCGCTGCTGGACGCCGCCGCCAAGCTGCCGCAGGTGCGGGTCGCCTTCGACCACCGGCTGGTCGGGCTCGACCCGGCCACCGCGCAGATGACCTTCGAAACCCCGCAGGGCACGGTCACCGCGAACGCCACTGTCGTGCTCGGCGCCGACGGCGCCGGTTCGGCCGTACGCGGACAGCTGCTGGAACACGGCCTGCTCACCGAGAGCGTCGACTTCCTCGACTACGGCTACAAGGAACTCACCATCCCGCCGCTGGGTGGCGACTTCGCCCTCGACCCGGGTGCGCTGCACATTTGGCCGCGCGGCACCTCGATGATGATCGCCCTGCCCAACCCGGACCGCTCCTTCACCTGCACCCTGTTCTGGCCCAACCACGGCACCGCCAGCTTCTCCTCGTTGGGCAGCAAGGCGGCGATCGAGCGGTACTTCGCCCAGCACTACCCGGACCTGCCGCCGCTGGCCCCGAACCTGGTCGACGACTACCAGCACAACCCGGTCGGCGTGCTCGGCACCGTGCGGTGCGACCCGTGGCAGTTCGACGGGCGGGTGGGCCTGCTCGGTGACGCCGCGCACGCCATCGTGCCGTTCTACGGCCAGGGCGCGAACTGCGCCTTCGAGGACGTGGTGGAGCTGGACAACTGCCTCGACGAGTGCGGCGACGACTGGGCCGCGGCCCTGCCGCTGTACCAGCAGCGCCGGCAGGACAACGCCGAGGCGATCGCCCAGATGGCGCTTACCAACTTCGTGGAGATGCGCGACAAGGTCGCCTCGCCGGTGTACCAGACCCGCAAGAAGGTCGAGCACGCCCTGGAGCGGGCGCTGCCGGGCCGCTACGTCTCCCAGTACGAACTGGTCTCGTTCACCACGGTCCCGTACGCCCAGGTGCGCCGCCGGGTCCGCCGGCAGTACCAGGTGCTCGGCGCGGTGGCGGCCGGTGCGGCGGCGGTGCTGGCCGGCGCCGTGCTCGCCCTCGGACGCCGGAGGCGCGGATGACCCTCTGGGACCCCCGGCGGATGACCGGCCACGCGCCGGACGGCCCCGGGCTGCTGCGCAACTTCGTCGGCGGCGAGTTCGTCTCGACAGGTGAGCGGTTCACCAAGCGCTCACCGGTGACCGGCGAACCGGTCTTCGAGGTGGTCGAGGCCAGCCGCTCCACAGTGGACGATGCGGTCACCGCCGCCCGGGCGGCGCTGCGCGGGCCGTGGGGCCGGACGGGGGAGCGCGAACGCGCCGAGGTGCTGCGCCGGATCGCCGACGAACTGGAACGTCGCTTCGACGACCTGGTTGCCGCCGAGGTCGCCGACACCGGCAAGGCCATCTCCCAGGCCCGGACCCTGGACATCCCGCGCGGTGCGGCCAACTTCCGCGCCTTCGCCGAGATCGTCGCGACCGCGCCCACCGAGTCGTTCACCACGGTCACCCCGACCGGCGGCCGGGCGCTGAACTACGCGGTCCGCAAGCCGGTAGGCGTCGTGGCGATCATCGTGCCGTGGAACCTGCCGCTGCTGCTGCTCACCTGGAAGGTCGCCCCCGCACTGGCCTGCGGCAACGCCGTGGTGGTCAAGCCCAGCGAGGAGACCCCGGCCTCGGCCACCCTGCTGGCCGAGGTGATGGCCGCGGCCGGCGTACCCGACGGGGTGTTCAACCTGGTGCACGGCTTCGGCCCGGACTCCGCCGGTGAGTTCCTCACCCGGCACCCCGGCGTCGACGCGATCACCTTCACCGGCGAATCGTCCACCGGCGGGGCCATCATGCGGGCCGCCGCCGACGGGGTGAAGGCGGTCAGCTTCGAGTTGGGCGGCAAGAACGCCGGGCTGGTCTTCGCCGACGCCGACCTGGACGCCGCGGTGGCCGGTTCGGTGCGGTCCAGCTTCACCAACGGCGGCCAGGTGTGCCTGTGCACCGAGCGGATCTACGTGCAGCGGCCGGTGTTCGAGGAGTTCACCGCCCGACTGGCCAAGCGCGCCGAGGAGTTGGCGTACGGCTGGCCCGCCGACGAGGCGACGGTGAACATGCCGCTGATCTCGCACGGGCACCGCGACAAGGTGCTCGGCTACTACGACCTGGCCCGGACCGAGGGCGCGCAGGTGCTGGCCGGCGGGGCAGTGCCGCGCTTCGGTGACGCCCGCGACGGCGGCGCGTACGTGCAGCCGACGGTGCTGACCGGGCTCGGCCCGCAGGCGCGTACCAACACCGAGGAGATCTTCGGCCCGGTGGTGCACGTGGCACCCTTCGACGACGAGGACGAGGCGTACGCGCTGGCCAACGGCACCGAGTACGGCCTGGCGGCGGCGGTCTGGACCCGCGACGTGGGTCGGGCGCACCGGGCCGGGCAGCGGTTGGACGCCGGCATCGTCTGGGTCAACACCTGGTTCCTGCGGGACCTGCGTACCCCGTTCGGCGGGGTGAAGGCCTCCGGCATCGGCCGCGAGGGCGGCGTGCACTCGCTCGACTTCTACTCCGAACTCACTAACGTCTGCGTGGACCTGTCATGAGCGACCTTCAGCGAGCGGCCGACGAACTAACCGAGGCCCGGACCAGCGGCAAGCCCTGCCCACCGCTGCGCGGGCGGCTGCTGCCCGAGGGCGACGTGGCCGCGGCGTACGAGGTGCAGCAGCACCAGGTACGCCAGTGGCTGGCCGCCGGGCAGCGTCGGGTGGGCGCGAAGATCGGCCTGACCTCCCGGGCGGTGCAGGAGAACCTCGGCGTGTACGAGCCGGACTTCGGCGTCCTCACCGACGTCATGGCCGTGCCCGACGGTGCCGAGGTGCCGATCGAGCGGCTGCTCCAGCCGCGGGTGGAGGCGGAGATCGCCTTCGTGCTCGGCGCCGACCTGCCCGACGAGCGGGTCACGAGTGTCGACGTCATCCGCGCCGTCGATCACCTGCTGCCGGCCATCGAGATCGTCGACTCGCGCGTCGCCGGCTGGGACATCTCCATCGTGGACACCGTGGCGGACAACGCCTCCAGTGGGCTGTTCGTGCTCGGTACCGCGCCGCGCCGGCTCGCCGACGTGGACCTGCGGCTGTGCGGGATGGTGCTGGAGCACGCCGGGGAACCGGTGTCGGTAGGTGCCGGTGCGGCCTGCCTCGGCAACCCGCTGCACGCGGTGGCCTGGCTGGCCACCACGATGGCCCGCGCCGGTGAGCCGCTGCGCGCCGGTGACGTGGTGCTCTCCGGGGCGCTCGGTCCGATGGTGTCGGTGACCCCCGGCGCGGCGTACGAGGCCCGGATCTCCGGCCTCGGCTCGGTCCGGACCTGTTTCTCCCGGCAGGCGAAAGGTGGCTCGTCATGAGCGTCGGTGTGGCGGTGATCGGGTCGGGCAACATCGGCACCGACCTGATGATCAAGGTGCTGCGGCTCAGTGAGAGCCTGCGGATGGTGGCCATGGTCGGCATCGACCCGGACTCCGACGGTCTGGCGCGGGCCCGCCGCCTCGGCGTGGCGACCACCGCCGACGGCGTGGACGGCCTGGTGAAGATGCCCGAGTTCGCCGACGTCGAACTGGTCTTCGACGCCACCTCCGCCGGTGCGCACCGGCACAACGACGCCGTGCTGCGCGCCCACGGCCGCCGGGTGGTGGACCTGACCCCGGCCGCCATCGGCCCGTACGTGGTGCCGCCGGTCAACCTCGACGAGCACCTGGCCGAGCCGAACGTCAACATGGTGACCTGCGGCGGTCAGGCGACGGTGCCGATCGTCGCGGCCGTCGCCGCGGTCACGCCGGTGGCGTACGGCGAGATCGTCGCCTCGATCTCGTCCCGCTCGGCGGGTCCGGGCACCCGCGCCAACATCGACGAGTTCACCGAGACCACCGCGCGGGCCATCGAGGTGGTCGGCGGCGCCGACCGGGGCAAGGCGATCATCGTGCTCAACCCGGCCGAGCCGCCGCTGTTGATGCGCGACACCGTCTACTGCCTCTGCCCCGACCCGGACGCCGACCAGGCTGCCATCGCCGCCTCGGTCGCCGAGATGGTCGCCCACGTGCAGGAGTACGTCCCGGGTTACCGGCTCAAGCAGGACGTGCAGTTCGACCGGGTGGACACCTACGTGCCGTCGCTCGGGCGGCAGCTGACCGGCCTTCAGGTCTCGGTCTTCCTGGAGGTCTCCGGTGCTGGGCACTACCTGCCCGCGTACGCCGGGAACCTGGACATCATGACCTCGGCCGCGCTGCGTACCGCCGAGCGGCTGGTCGCCCTCCGCGGGACGGTGAGCGCATGAACGATCTCTACATCCAGGACGTGACGCTGCGCGACGGCATGCACGCCATCGCCCAC
>NZ_PNOZ01000093.1:0-21306 GCF_002879555.1 Verrucosispora sp. ts21
GGAGGATGTGAGGAGAAGGGGGTGGGGGTGTGGCGGGGCGGATTCGGGACGAGGACATCGCGCTGGTTCGGGAGCGGGCCTCCATCGCTGAGGTGATCTCCGACACGGTGACCCTGAAGTCGGCGGGCGCGGGCAACCTGAAGGGGTTGTGTCCGTTCCACGACGAGAAGAGCCCGTCGTTCAACGTCTCGCCGGCTCGTAACGTCTGGTACTGCTTCGGCTGCGGTGCCGGTGGCGACGCCATCAAGTTCCTGATGGACGCCGAGCATCTGAGCTTCGTCGAGGCGGTGGAGCGGCTTGCCGCCCGGGTCGGGCTGCAACTGCGGTACGTGGAGGACGACAGGTCTGCGCCGCGTCGGGAGCGACCGCAGCAGGGGCAGCGGCAGCGGCTGGTCGCCGCGCACGCCGCCGCGGTGGAGTTCTACACCGCCCAGCTCACCACGGCCGGCGCGCGTGCCGCCCGGGAGTTCCTGGCCCAGCGCGGCTTCGACCGGGCCGCCGCCGAGCGGTACGGCTGCGGATTCGCCCCCGAGGGCTGGGATCCGCTCACCCGACACCTGCGCCAGCGCGGGTTCAGCCACGACGAACTGGTCACCGCCGGGCTGTCCCGGCCGGCCCGCTCGGGCAGCCTGATCGACCGGTTCCGGCGTCGGCTGCTCTGGCCGATCCGTGACCTGACCGGCGATGTGATCGGCTTCGGTGCCCGCAAGCTGTTCGACGATGACGACGGCCCGAAGTACCTCAACACCCCCGAGACGCCGATCTACAAGAAGTCGCAGGTGCTCTACGGCATCGACCAGGCCAAACGGGAGATCGCCAAGCAGGGCCGGGTGGTGGTGGTCGAGGGCTACACCGACGTGATGGCCTGCCACCTGGCCGGCGTACCGACCGCGGTGGCGACCTGCGGCACCGCCTTCGGCGGCGACCACATCGGCGTACTGCGCCGGCTGCTGCTGGACACCGACGCCGTCGCGGGGGAGATCATCTTCACCTTCGACGGGGACGCCGCCGGGCAGAAGGCCGCGCTGCGCGCCTTCGAGGACGACCAGCGCTTCGTCGGGCGTACCTTCATCGCGGTCAGCCCCGACAACATGGACCCGTGCGACCTGCGCCTGGCAAAGGGCGACCTGGCCGTCCGCGACCTGGTCGCGCGCCGCGAGCCGCTCGTCGACTTCGCGCTGCGCCACGTGATCAGCCGGTTCGACCTGGACACCGTCGACGGGCGGGTCGAGGCGATGCGCCGCGCCGCGCCGCTCGTCGCCAAGCTCAAGGACCAGGAAAAACGCCCCGAGTACGTACGCAAGCTCGCCGGTGACCTCGGCATGGAGATCGAGCCGGTGCAGCGGGCCGTGCTGGCCGCCGCCTCCGGACGACCGATGGACACCCCGGCGCGTCCGGCACGCAGCGAGCCGGCCGTGGACAGCCCGCAGTCGATGGTCGAGCGGGAGGCGCTCAAACTGGCCCTCCAGGAGCCGGTGCTGGCCGGGCCGATGTTCGACGCGGTCGAGGCGACCGACTACCGGCACCCGGTGCACGTGGTGGTGCGTACCGCCATCGCCGAGGCCGGTGGCGCCGCCTCCGCGACCGCCGGCGCGGTCTGGGTCGAGGCGGTACGCGACGCCTGCGAGGACCTCGCGGCCCAGGCACTTGTCGGCGAGTTGGCGGTGGAGCCGCTGCGGATCGACGGCGAGCCCGACCCGCGGTACGTCTCGATCACCATGGCCCGCCTGCAGTGGGGATCGGTCACCGCCCGGATCCGGGACCTGAAGTCGCGGATCCAGCGGATCAACCCGGTCAGCAACAAGGACGAGTACTTCGCCACCTTCGGTGAGCTGCTCTCGCTGGAGCAGCACGCCCGGGCCCTGCGCGAGCAGGCAGCGGGAGGATTGTGATGATCAAGTTGTTCCGTCGCCGACCCAAGCTGCCGCCCGCCGCCCGGCCACCCCTGGAACGCGACGAGCGGGTGCTGGCCTGGGCCGCTGTCGGCAACGGCGAAGGCGACGGGGTGGTCGTCGCCAGCAACCTCGGGCTGTGGCTGCCCGGCCGTGGCCACCGGATCGGCTGGCACGACATCGTCAAAGCGGTCTGGTCGGGCCGGGAACTGACAGTCACTCCCGGTGAGCAGGTCGCCGAGCGGGACGGCTATCTCGTCATCGCCGACCGCCCGGCGGAACGCTACCTGCTGCTCGACCCGGGCGAGCTGCCGCACCAGGTCCGCGCCCGGGTCACCAAGTCGGTGGCGTACACCCAGCATCACGCCCTGCCCGGCGGTTCCGGCCGGATCGTCGGTCGGCGGGTACCCGGCGTCGACGGTCTGACCTGGATGGTCCACTACGACGTCGGCACGCCTGTGGACGACGAGGCGGTGATCGCCGAGACCGACCGGCTGGTCGCAGCGGCCCGCGTCGCCACCACCCCCGAGGGCCTCTGACCACCCGCACTCCTGCACCCGCTGTTCCGTCGCGCTGCGCTGTTCCGTCGCGCCAACCCGAGCAGATCTTGGTACGAAAGCGCCTCTGCAGGGGCAGTTTCGCACCAAGATCTTGAGTGTGGGCCAGGGCGGAGCGCATCGATGGAGCGACAAGTGTCCAAGATCTGGTGGAGAGTCGGTGGGCGGGCGGCCACGGTAGGCGGGTGACTGGTGCACGTGGAAATCGACGGTACGCATCAGGTGGACGTACGCGATTGGGCAGACGTCCGCCATCAGGTGGCGGACCTGGAGCGTCAGAACGACATCGGGACGACCGGCGACCGGGTTCTGCGATTTCCGGCCTGGCTGGTGCGGACCCACCCGGAGCAGGTCGTAGACACCGTACGACGTGCTCTGCTCGCCGGCGGCTGGCGGCCTGACGAGTGAATCCTGCGGCCCGGACCGCGATCGCAGACATTGTCGATCATCGTTGGGTGCGTCCCTGTCCACCGTCGAATGACGCGAGATTTTCCGGCGTCGATTTCAGGCTCGCGAAATGGTGGCGGGTGACGAAAGGTCGCCCGGTCCGGCTGCGGGAGGAGGTGAGCCGGTGGTGGGTCGGGCAGCGGGGAGCCGTCGGTCGCGGCGCGGGTTGCGTGGTGACGCTCCGTGAGCGATCTTGCGGATTGTGGCGGGTGTGCGGTCGGGAGTGCGGGGTTCCGCCGGGCCGTCGAGATGATCTCCATCGAAGCCCATCAAGATCGCGAAACGTGCGCAGGGGGTGACTCTTCGGAGCCCTATTGACCTGCGGAAAGGCGATCGGTCGACACCGTCGGTAGCTTTTGCTTGATCCAACAAAAGTTGGCACCGATTCTCTCTAAGGTCTGGACACCGCGCATCGAAGGCTCCTACTGTGTCGGGCACTACACGTCGGTATTTCATCGATGTGAACGAGCCCGGTGGAGAGGTGAGCCGTGCACACCGCCGACCCCCTGCACGTACGGTTGCTGCGGTTGCTCCGTGACGAGGGCGCGCTGTCGCGCGCCGAGCTCGCCGACCGGCTGGAGATGCCTCGCCCCCGGCTGCTCACCGAGCTGGAACGGCTGGTCAGCCTCGGATTCGTCGCCGAGGCCGGCAAGGCCGCCTCCCGCGGCGGACGACGCTCCACCCTTGTCGAACTCAGCCCACACCTGCGGTTCGCCGCCGTGGACCTCGGTGCCAGCTCCATCGACGTCGAGGTGGTCAACGGCCGCCTCGAACCGGTCGCCGCGTACGCGGAGTCGGCCGACATCCGGTCCGGGCCCAAGGCCATCCTCCAGCGGGTCAGCGAACTGCTGCACAAGGCCCGGGTGGACGGTGCCTACGACCGGCTCGACGCGGTCGGCATCGGGGTGCCCGGCCCGGTCAGCTTCCGTGACGGCGTGCCGGTGTCCCCACCGATCATGCCGGGCTGGGACCGCTTTCCCGTCCGGGAACTGCTCACCCGTGAGCACGGCTGCCCGGCCGTGGTCGACAACGACGTCAACATCATGGCGATCGGTGAGCGGCACGGCGGTGTCGCCCACTCCGTCGACGACTTCCTGTTCGTCAAGATCGGCACCGGCATCGGGTGCGGCATCTACCTCAGCGGCGATGTCTACCGGGGCACCGACGGCTGCGCCGGGGACATCGGCCACATCCAGGTCGACCCGCACGGGCCGATCTGTTCCTGCGGCAACGCCGGCTGCCTGGAGGCGCTGTTCAGCGGGGCCGCGCTGGCCAAGGACGCCACCGCCGCGGCGCGTACCGGCGCCTCGCCCGCGCTCGCCGAACGGCTGACCGCCAACGGCACGGTCACCGCCCTGGACGTCGCCGCCGGTGCGGTCGAGGGGGACGTGACCTGCATCCAGCTCATCCGCGAGGGCGGTCGGCGGGTGGGCAGCGTCCTCGCCGGGCTGGTCAGCTTCACCAACCCGTCGATGATCGTGATCGGTGGTGGTCTCGCCCAGCTCGGGCACGTGCTGCTCGCCGAGATTCGCAGCGTGGTCTACCGCCGCTCGCTGCCGCTGGCCACCGGCAACCTCCCGGTGGTGCTCTCCGAACTGGGTTCGCGCGCCGGCGTCGCCGGTGCCGCCGTGCTCGCCAGCGACCTGGCCTTCGGGGAGGCGACGTGAACCACCGCCAGACAACGGACCGAGGCCCGAAGTGGAGTGGAGAGCCGGCATGAGCGAAACCGGACGTCCCCTGGTCGAGGCACCCGCCGACGCCGTCGCCGGTGAGGTGGTGCTGCGGCTGTCCGACGTGGTGAAGACCTTCCCCGGCGTACGCGCCCTGGACGGGGTGCAGTTGGAGGTCCGCGCGGGCGAGGTGCACTGCCTGCTCGGGCAGAACGGCGCCGGCAAGTCCACCCTGATCAAGGTGCTCGCCGGGGTGCACCGGCCCGACTCGGGGCTGGTCGAGTGGCGTGGCCAGCCGGTCAGCTTCGCCAACCCGCAGGCCGCCATGCGCGCCGGCATCGCCACCATCTACCAGGAACTCGACCTGGTCGAGGACCTGTCGGTGGCCGAGAACGCCTTCCTCGGCCACGAGCCGCGCAGCCTGGGCTTCATCCGCCGGGGCCACATGGCCCGCCGTACCCGGCAGATCCTCGGTCGCCTCGGGCACGCCGAGATCCCGCCCGGGCGGATGGTGCGGGCGCTGCCGGCGGCCGGCAAGCAGGTGGTCAGCATGGCCCGCGCGCTCTCCCACGAGGCCCGACTGATCATCATGGACGAGCCGAGCGCGGTGCTCGCCCACGACGAGGTCGACAACCTGTTCCGGATCGTCCGCGAGCTGACCGCGCAGGGCATCGCGGTCATCTACATCTCGCACCGGTTGGAGGAGATCCGCGAGATCGGCGACCGGGTCACCGTCCTCAAGGACGGCCGGACCACCGCGGCGAACCTGCCGGCCCGCGACACCCCGACCCGCGACCTGGTCTCCCGGATGACCGGCCGCACCATCGAGTACGTCTTCCCGGAGCGCTCCGCCGACACCACTGTCGGCGAGGAGCTGCTCGAAGTCGACGGGCTGACCCGCTCCGGCGAGTTCGCCGACGTCTCGCTCACCGTCGCGGCCGGCGAGATCGTCGGCATTGCCGGGCTGGTCGGCTCCGGCCGCTCCGAGGTGCTGGAGACAATCTACGGCGCGCGTCGGGCCGAGTCGGGCACCGTCCGGATGGCCGGCAAGGCGCTGCGGCCGGGCAGCGTCGGCGCTGCGGTGCGGGCCGGCCTGGGCATGGCCCCGGAGGAGCGCAAGAGCCAGGCCCTGTTGCTCGGCGAGCCGATCTACCGCAACGTCACGCTTGCCACCTTCGCCCGCTACGCCCGGCTCGGGTTCACCGACATCGGCAAGGAGCGGGCCGAGGCGGACCGGATCGCCGAGAGTCTGGAGATGCGGCCGCGCGACGTGAACCGGCCGGTACGGACGCTCTCCGGCGGCAACCAGCAGAAGGTGGTGGTCGGGCGTTGGCTGCTCGGCGGCACCCGGCTGCTGCTGCTGGACGAGCCGACCCGGGGCGTCGACGTGGGCGCCCGAGCCGAGCTGTACCAGGTGATCCGGGAACTCGCCGCGCAGGGCGTCGGGGTGCTGCTGGTCTCCAGCGAGGTGCCCGAGGTGCTCGGCCTGGCCGACCGGGTGCTGGTGATGCGGGAGGGGCGGGTCGTGCGTACCGCTCCCGCCGCCGAACTCGACGAATCCACCGTCCTCGACCTCGTGATGTCGGGGTCCCTGATGGAAGGCGCAGCGGCATGAGCGAGCGTCAGCGAGCGAATCATCGATACAGCGTGCAGGTGCCTCATGGCGGCGCGGAGCGAAGCGGAGCGCTGGCATGAGCGACAGTCCGCCCACGACCAAGCTGCCGGCGCAGTCGCCGCCGGTAGACCCGGCCGAGACGGAGGTGGCTGGGCACAAGGCATCGGCCGGTACCGCTCGACTGTCCTGGTGGCACGGCGACGGCGGTGACGGGGCACGGCGCAACCTGGCCCTGATCGGGGTGCTGCTGATCCTGTTCGTGATCGGCGCGGCGACCCGCTCGGACCTCTACTCCAACCCGGACTGGGTCTGGGCGAACATGCTCAGCATCCTCAAGCTGGCCTCGGTGGTCGGGGTGGTCACCGTCGGGATGACCTTCGTCATCATCGGCGGCGGCATCGACCTCTCCGTCGGTGCGATCGTCGCGCTCGCCGGGGTCTGGTGCACCACTGTCGCCACCCAGAGCTTCGGCGCCGCCGGCATGATCTTCACCGCGATCGTCGTCGGGATGGCGGTCGGTCTGGTCAACGGCACCCTCATCGCGTACGGGCGACTTGTGCCGTTCATCGCGACGCTTGCCATGCTGGTGGCGGCCCGAGGGCTGGCCGCCGAGATCTCCGACAAGCAGACCCAGATCTCGCAGAACAGCACCATCAACGGCATCGCCAGCAACAGCCTGCTCGGCATCCCGCTGCTGGTCTACATCCTGGCCGCGGTGGTCATCGCCGGCTGGGTGCTGCTCAACCGGACCACCTTCGGCCGGCGTACGGTCGCCGTCGGTGGCAACCCGGAGGCCGCCCGGCTGGCCGGCATCAACGTCAAGCTGCACACCGTGCTGCTCTACGTGCTGTCCGGACTGTGCTGCGGCATCGCCGCCATCATGCTCACCGCCCAGGCCACCTCGGCCCAGGCGGCGATGGCGAACCTCTACGAGCTGGACGCGATCGCCGCCGTGATCATCGGCGGCACGCTGCTCAGCGGCGGGCGGGGCACGATCGTCGGCTCCCTGCTCGGTGTGATCATCTTCGCCACCATCACCAACCTCTTCGCCATCAACGGCCTCTCCACCGAGGCCCAGAACATGGTCAAGGGCGGCATCATCGTCGCCGCCGTCCTGATCCAGCAGGTCCAGTTCGGCAGCCTGTCCCAGTTCTTCCGTCGCAACAACCGGCTGACCACCAGCTGAACACCGATTCACCCAGATCGCCGGCGCACATCGACGGTGGTCGGGTCTTGCACACCCAATTCCCTCTCCACCACTGATAATCAGGAGGTCGTGATGACCCAGCACAGTCGCCGCCGGCTGCTCTTCGGCGGGGCGGCCGTCGGGGCCGGCGTACTGCTCGCCGGCTGCACCAGCAACGAACAGGCCACGCCGACCGAGGCGCAGACCAAGGCGGCCGAGGGCGGCGGCAACGCCGAGCCCGGCAAGCAGGTGACCATCGGCTTCTCCGCCCCGGCCGCCGACCACGGCTGGATCGCCGCGATCACCAACAACGCCAAGGCGCAGGCCGCCGCGTACTCCGATGTGGAGTTCAAGACGGTCGAGGCCGGCGCGGACGCGGCGGCCCAGCGGGCGGCGCTGTCCACGCTGATCTCGCAGAAGCCCGACGTGATCGTGCTGCTGCCGCACGACGGCAAGGAGCTCAACTCGTTCGGCCTGGAGGCGATGCAGGCCGGCATCCCGGTGGTCAACCTGGACCGGGCCTTCCCGGACGCCAAGGCGTACCGGTTGCAGATCAAGGGCGACAACTACGGCATGGGCGTCTCCGCCGCCACCTTCATCGTCGAGCAGCTCAAGGCCAAGGGCGTGAGCAACCCGGTGATCGCCGAGATCGCCGGCATGGACGAGCTGGAGCTGACCCAGGAGCGTACGCAGGGCTTCAACGACACCCTGGCCCAGCACGGTTTCAAGGTGGCCAACCGGCGGGCGGCCCGGTTCACCGTCGACTCCGGCCAGCAGGAGACGAGCCAGCTGCTCCAGGCCCTGCCGAAGATCGACGCGATCTGGAACCACGACGACGACCAGGGCATCGGCGTCCTGGCGGCGATCAGCCAGGCCAACCGCAACGAGTTCTTCATGGTCGGCGGTGCCGGCTCGAAGAAGGCGATGGAGGACATCCAGGCCGACAACACGGTGCTCAAGGCCACGGTGACCTACAGCCCGTCGATGGCCTCGTCGGCCATCTCGCTGGCCCGGCTGATCGGCCAGGAGCGGGGCATGTCCGACCTGGTGGAGCTCCAGGTGCCCAAGGAGATCATCCTCGCCTCCGAAACGATCACCAAGGAGAACGCGAGCAACTACCTCAAGCTCGGGTTCTGATACGACCGGGGGGAGACCCAACCTTGTCCACGAACGACAACGAACTGCGGGTCGGCATGGTCGGCTACGCGTTCATGGGCGCCGCGCACTCACAGGCGTGGCGCACCGTGAACCGGGTGTTCGACCTGCCGGCGCGGGCCCGGATGGCGCTCATCTGCGGCCGGGACTCCGGAAAGGTGGCCGAGGCCGCCGACCGGCTCGGCTGGGACGAGCACACCACTGACTGGCGGGAGCTGGTGTCCCGACCAGACATCGACGTGGTGGACATCTGCACACCGGGTGACAGCCACGCCGAGATCGCGTTGGCCGCGCTGGCCGCCGGCAAGCACGTACTGTGCGAGAAGCCGCTGGCCAACACAGTCGCCGAGGCGCAGGAGATGACCGCCGCGGCGGCCACCGCCCGCGCCGGCGGGGCGCGGTCGATGTGCGGATTCAACTATCGGCGGGTGCCCGCGGTGGCGCTGATGCGCCAGCTGGTCGCCGAGGGGCGGCTCGGCGAGATCCGGCACGTGCGGGCCACCTACCTGCAGGACTGGATCGTGGACCCGCAGTTCCCGCTGGTCTGGCGGCTGCGTAAGGAGGTGTCCGGCTCCGGCGCGCTCGGTGACATCGGTGCGCACATCATCGACCTCACCCAGTACGTCACCGGTCAGCAGATCACCGGCGTGAGCGCGGTGACGGAGACGTTCGTCAAGGAACGGCCGCTGCCGAGCGAGTCCAGCGGGCTGGCCGCGCAGACCGACGGGGGCAGCGCCGCCACCGGACCGGTCACCGTCGACGACGCGGCGATCTTCGTCGCCCGGCTCAACGGCGGGGCGTTGGCCACGTACGAGGCGACCCGGTTCGCCACCGGGCGTAAGAACGCTCTCCGAGTGGAGATCAACGGGTCGCTGGGCACTGTCGCCTTCGACCTGGAGCGACTCAACGAGCTGGAGTACTACGACGCGACGCGACCCGCCGCCGAGCAGGGCTTCAGCCGGATCCTGGTGACCGAGGGCGATCACCCGTACCTGTCGGCCTGGTGGCCGCCGGGGCACATCATCGGGTACGAGCACTCCTTCACCCACCAGATGCGCGACTTCATCGAGGCGGTGGCGACCGGGGTCGACCCGAGCCCGTCCTTCGCCGAGGCGTTGCAGGTGCAACTGGTGCTGGACGCGGTGGTCCGGTCGGCCGAACTGGGGTCCTCGTGGACCGCTGTGGAGCCGGCACTGGCGACGGCCACCGCCTGAGCCACCTTCGGTACTCGACCGGCGAGGGCCGGCCGCGGTTGCGCCCCGCGGCCGGAACGGGTCGGGTACCGGAGGACGTGCCCTCGGGCCGCCCGGCCCGCAGGGCACGAGCAGTGCGGTTCCTCCGGTGCGGTCGGACCGGGATTCCCCGGCCGCACCGGAGGACCGCCGCCCGATTCGTACCAACCGGCCCCAGGACCCACCCGGGGCTTGCACCGGAGGAGTTTCCAGTCGTCGTCCGGCCGGTCGCGTTGCCATGCGGCCGGACCGGATGCGGGTAGGCAGAGGCGAGACGCCGACCGTCGATGCCTGCCAGCCCCGTCCGTCCGTACCGCTCCGGGTCGCCGGTCCGGCGGTGACGCCGCCGACGTCGGCGCCGGTCGGTTGACTCGCATCGGAGCGGGCGGCGGACGGGGCGCAACATCCCCAGGACGTTCTGTCGATCGGGAAAGGAGCGCCATGCGTACGGGTATCTGGCTGGTGGGAGCACGCGGCTCGGTCGCGACCACCAGCATCGTCGGGGCGCTCGCGTTGCGCGCCGGGCTGACCAGGCCGACCGGGTGTGTCACCGAACTGCCCGCGGTAGGTGGTCCCGCCCTACCGACCTTCTCCGACCTGGTCTTCGGCGGCCACGACGTGATCGCCACCCCACTGGCCAAGCGGGCCGAGACGCTCGCCGCCGCCGGGGTGCTGCCCGCTCGACTGGTCGCCGCGCTGCCCGAGGAACTGGCCGCGGTCGACCGGGAACTGCGTCCCGCACCGACCGACGGCAGTCAGGCCGACCGGGCCGCCGCGATCGTCCGCGACCTCACCGAGTTCCGTGACCGACACGGGTTGGCCCGGGTCGTGGTGGTAAACGTCTCGGCCACCGAAGCGGCCCCCGAGCCGCACCCCGCCCACGCCGACCCGGCAGCGCTCAGCGCCGCCCTTGCCGGCCCCGACGAGGTGCTGCCGCCCAGCTCGCTGTACGCGTACGCGGCGGTGACGGCGGGCTGCCCGTACGTCGACTTCACCCCGTCGACCGGGCTGCGGTTGCCGGCGCTGAGCGCGTTGGCCGAGCAGCACCGGGTGCCGTACGCCGGGCACGACGGCAAGACCGGCGAGACGCTGCTCAAGTCCGTACTGGCTCCGATGTTCGCGATGCGCAACCTGCATGTGCGCTCCTGGTCCGGGACCAACCTGCTCGGCGGGGGAGACGGCGCCACCCTGGCCGACCCGGCCGCCAACGCCGCAAAGGTACGCAGCAAGCAGCGGGTGCTCGGCGAGACGCTCGGCTACCTGCCCCAGGGGGACACCCGCATCGACTACGTCGAGGAACTGGGCGACTTCAAGACCGCCTGGGATCTGATCACCTTCGCCGGCTTCCTCGGCACCGGCATGCGGTTGGAGTTCACCTGGCACGGCTGCGACTCGGCGCTGGCCGCCCCGCTCGTGCTGGACCTGGCCCGGCTCACCGCCGCGGCGCACGCCGCCGGACGTAGCGGGCCACTTACCGAGCTGGCGTTCTTCTTCAAGGACCCGCTCGGCGAAGGCACCCACTCGCTTGCCGACCAGTGGACCCGGCTGTGCGACTTCGCCCACCGGCTGCACACCGGAGGCACCGATGACCCGCGTGGCTGACCTCGTCGAGTTGGTCCGGGCCCCGGCCGCCCTCTCGGTGCCCGGTGACGTGGTCGCCGGTGCCGCCGCGGCCGGCGCGCTCGGTCCCCGTACGCCGGCTCTGGCGACCGCGTCGGTGCTGCTCTACTGGGCCGGCATGGCCGCAAACGACTGGGCCGACCGAGAGTTGGACGCGGTCGAACGCCCGGAACGGCCCATCCCGAGCGGTCGGATCAGCCCCGGCGCGGCGGTCGGCCTCGCCGCCGGCCTCACCGCCGCGGGCGTCGGGCTCGCCGCCGCCGCCGGGGGACGCCGCGCCGCCGCCGTCGCGGTGCCGTTGGCCGCCACCATCTGGGGGTACGACCTCCTGGCCAAGAACACCGCCGCCGGCCCGGCCGTGATGGCCGCCTGCCGTGGGCTGGACGTGCTGCTCGGTGCCGCCGGTGGCCGCCCGCTGCGCGCACTGCCGGCAGCGGTGACCGTGGCCGCACACACCTGGACCGTCACCGCCCTGTCCCGACGCGAGGTAGACGGCGCGGACAAGGCGCTGCCGCTGCGTACGCTCGCCGGCACCGCCCTGGTCGCGGCGAGCACCGCGGTACCGCCCGGCCCCCGTCGGGAGCGTTTCGGTGCCGGCGGCCGTGGAGAGCGCTTCGGTGCCGGCGGCCGGGCGGTCGGCGCGGTAGCGGGGGCGCTGCCGGCCGTTCTCGCCGGGTGGTACGCCGCCCGCTACGGCGCCGCGCAGGCGCGGGTGGTCAGCGAGCCCACCGCCGGGCGGGTCCGCGCGGCGGTCGGTGCCGGCATCACCGGTCTGCCCGCCCTGCAGGGCGCGCTGACCGCGCGGGCCGGTGCCGGCCTGCTCGGGGTGGCCGTGGCGGCGGCGGCACCGCTGGGCCGACGGCTGGCCCGGAAGGTCTCCCCGACATGACCGCCGCCGAGAGCACGCCCGTCCCCGCGGTCGGCGGGTCCGGCGGCCTACGCTTCGGGTACGGCACCAACGGCTTCGCCAACCATCGTCTCGACGACGCTCTGGCGGTCATCGCCGACCTCGGTTACGTCGGTGTCGCGCTGACCCTGGACCATGACCATCTCGACCCGTTCGCGCCGGAACTGGCCCGGCGGGTCGATGCCGTCGCGCGTCGGCTGACCGAACTCGGCCTCGCCGTGGTGATCGAGACCGGTGCCCGGTACCTGCTCGACCCGTGGCGCAAGCACGCCCCGACGCTGCTGCACGACGACGCCGCGCTGCGGGTGGAGTTCCTGCGCCGGGCCGTGGCCATCGGCGCCGACCTCGGTGCCGAGGCGGTCTCCTTCTGGGCCGGGGTACGCCCCGAGGCGGTCGCACCGGCCCTGGCCTGGGACCGCCTGGTGGCCGGCTGTGCCACAGTGGTCGAGGCGGCCGACCGGTCCGGCGTGACGCTCGGTTTCGAACCGGAGCCGGGCATGCTGGTCGAGGACATCGCCGGCTGGCGACGGCTGCACGAAGCGCTCGACGCGCCGGCCTGCCTGGGCATTACCCTCGACATCGGACACTGTCGCTGCCTGGAGTCGCTGTCGGTGCCGGACTGCGTCCGTGACGTCGGCCCGCACATGGTCAACGTGCAGATCGACGACATGCGGCGCGGGACGCACGAGCATCTGGAGTTCGGCGAGGGCGAGATCGACTTCCCGCCGGTGCTTGCCGCGTTGCGTGAGGTCGACTACCGGGGCCTGGTCGCGGTCGAGTTGCCGCGCCACTCGCACGCCGCACCGGCCGTAGCAGCCCGATCGCTGGACTACCTCCGCATCGCCTCCACCGCGCTGCCCACCCCCGCCACGCCGGTGACCAGCACTTCTGAGTGTGCCGCCGCGGCGGATGACATTCCTACCGGCCGTGGGGACGACCCGGGCCTGCGATGACGAGGCAGCGCGACATGAGAGGGGTGAGGACGGCGATGAGATCGGACGACCTGCGGGCGGCCCTGCGGGGCATACCCGATCCGGACTGGCTGGTGGCGGCCCTGGCGGGCGTCGCGGCACAGCCGTCGGCGATCACGAGGTTCTTCCCGGCGGTCGGTCGACGCTGCGGCCGGGCCGACCTGCCCGACCTGCCCGGTTGGACCGCCGACGAGGCGGCCCGCGCGCTGCTGCTGGCCAACCTGCCGGCCGAGCACGCCGAGCGGGCCGAAGCGCTGTACCGCACCGGCGACGCCGCCGAGAAGCGGGCCGTGCTCAAGGCGTTGCCGCTGCTGCCGATCGGTGCGGCCGGGGTGCCGCTGCTGCACGACGCGCTGCGTACCAACGACACCCGGCTGATCGCCGCCGCCCTCGGCCCGTACGCGGCACACCTCGACGCGTCGACCTGGCGGCAGGCGGTGCTCAAGTGCGTCTTCACCGGCGTACCGCTGGCGGTGGTGGCGGATCTCGACGCCCGCGCCGACGGGGAACTGGCGGTGATGCTCGCCGGGCTCGCCGCCGAACGGCAGGCCGCGGGCCGGAGCATGCCCGACGACGCCACCGCGCTGCTGGACCGGCTCACCGCCGGCAGCCAACCGCACCACAGGGAGGCGTGATGCGCATCTTCGACCCGCACATCCACATGACGTCCCGCACCACCGACGACTACGAGCGGATGGCAGCCGCAGGGGTGCAGGCGATCGTGGAGCCGGCGTTCTGGCTGGGCCAGCCGCGTACCAACGTCGGATCGTTCACCGACTACTTCGACTCGCTTGTCGGCTGGGAGCCGTTCCGGGCCGGACAGTTCGGGATACGCCACCACGCCACGGTCGCGCTGAACCCGAAGGAGGCCAACGACCCGCGTTGCCGGCCGGTGCTCGACGTGCTGCCCCGCTACCTGGAGAAGGACGGCGTGGTCGCGGTCGGCGAGATCGGGTACGACTCGATGACGCCGGAGGAGGACGCCGCCTTCGCCGCCCAACTCGCCCTGGCGGTCGCCCACGACCTGCCGGCGCTGGTGCACACGCCGCACCGGGACAAGGCCCGCGGTGTGGACCGCACCCTCGCAGTGGTCGCCGAGTCCGGCATCGAACCGGGGCGCGTGGTGGTCGACCACCTCAACGAGGTGACCGTGAAGCAGGTCCGGGACACCGGCTGCTGGCTCGGTTTCTCGATCTATCCGGACACCAAGATGTCGCCGCCCCGGATGGTCGAACTGCTCAAGGCGTACGGAACCGAGCGGATGCTCGTCAACTCCGCCGCCGACTGGGGGCGGTCGGACCCGCTGCTGACCCGGGCCACCGGCGAGGCGATGCTGGCTGCCGGGTTCACCGACGAGGATGTCGACCGGGTGCTCTGGCGCAACCCGATCGAGTTCTACGGGCAGTCGGGTCGACTCGACCTCAGCGACGGTGACGGTGCCGAGGCCACCTTCGCCGGCAACTCGATCCTGCGTGGCGGCGGCTGATGCGACTACGGCATGCCGGCGGGCGCACCATCCACCTCGGCTACTGCACGAACGTGCATCCCGCCGAGGACCTCGCCGGCATCCTCGCCCAACTCGACAGCTACGCCGTACCGGTCCGTACGGCGCTCGGTGCCGACCTGCTCGGCCTGGGCCTGTGGCTGGCCGCCCCGGTCGCCGCCGAACTGGCCGCCGACGCGGACGCCCGCCGTCGGTTGCGCACCGCGTTGACGGTACGAGGGCTGGAGGTGGTCACGCTCAACGGCTTCCCGTACGCCGCCTTCCAGGCGCCGGTGGTCAAGGGCGCGGTCTACCAGCCGGACTGGACCACGCAGGAGCGGCTGGACTACACCCTGGATCTGGCCCGGGTGCTGGCCGACCTGCTGCCCGACGACGCTGCCCGGGGCTCGATCTCCACCCTGCCGTTGGCCTGGCGTACGCCCTGGGACACCGCAGGTGCGGACGCGGCCCGGAGGCGTCTCGACCAGCTCGCCGCCGGCCTGGCCGCCGTCGAGCGGGACAGCGGCCGGGTGATCCGGGTCGGCTTCGAACCCGAGCCCGGCTGCGTGGTGGAGAGCAGCGCGCAGGCGGTGTCGGCGTTGTCCGGAATGGACACCGAGCGGCTCGGCATCTGCCTGGACCTGGCCCATCTCGCCTGCGCGTGGGAGGAGCCGAGCGTCGCCCTCGACCGGCTGACCGCGGCCGGCCTGCCGGTGGTGAAGGTGCAGGTGTCCGCCGCGCTGGAGGCCACCGACCCGGCGGGCGAGACGGCCGCGCTGCGCCGCTGGGTCGAGCCGCGGTTCCTGCACCAGACCCGCACCGTCGGCTGCGCCGGATCGCCCGACCCGGCGGACCCCCGGTGGGCCGCCGACGACCTCGATGTCGCTCTCGACGCCGGGCTGCCCGGCCCGTGGCGGGTGCACTACCACGTGCCGTTGCACGCCCCGCCCGAACCGCCGCTGGACTCGACCCTGCCGGTGCTGCGCGCCGCGCTGGCCGCCCTCTTCACCGGGGCCGACGCCGGCTGCGACCACCTCGACGTCGAGACGTACACCTGGGGGGTGCTGCCGGCCGCGCGGCGCCCCGGCACCGATGCGGAGCTGGCCGCCGGGATCGCCGCCGAGTTGGCCTTCGCCCGCGACGAACTGGTCGCCCTCGGGCTGACCCCGACCGAAACGGTGACTACCCCATGACCCGAAAACTGCTGGTGCTGGACGTGGTCGGGCTGACCCCACGGCTGCTGGCCCACATGCCCCGGCTGCGCGCGGTGGCCGACACCGGCTTCTCCGCCGAGCTGGGTACGGTGCTGCCGGCGGTGACCTGTTCGGTGCAGTCGACATTCCTCACCGGTGCCCTGCCCACCGAGCACGGCATCGTCGGCAACGGCTGGTACTTCCGTGACCTCGGTGAGGTGCTGCTCTGGCGGCAGCACAACGCGCTGGTCGGCGGGGACAAGATCTGGCAGGCCGCCAGGCGGGTGCGCAGCGACTACACGGTGGCCAACGTCTGCTGGTGGTACGCGATGGGGGCGGACGTCGACTGGACGGTCACCCCGCGACCGGTCTACTACGCCGACGGCCGCAAGGAGCCGGACTGCTACACCGATCCGCCGCAGCTGCACGACGACCTGACCGCGCGGCTCGGCACCTTCCCGCTGTTCACCTACTGGGGGCCGGGCGCGGGGCTGCCGTCGTCGAGCTGGATCTGCCGGGCCGCCGAGCAGATCCTCACCGAACAGTCTCCCGACCTGACCCTGGTCTACGTGCCGCACCTGGACTACGACCTGCAACGCTTCGGCCCGTCCGCACCCCAGGCCGCCGCCGCGGCAGCCGAACTGGACGGGGTGCTCGCGCCGCTGTTGGACGCCGCGCAGGTCCGCGACACGACTGTGGTGGTGCTCTCCGAGTACGGCATCACCGACGTCTCCCGGCCGGTCGACGTGAACCGACTGCTGCGCGCCGAAGGGCTGTTGCGGGTGCACACCCAGGCCGGCATGGAGTACCTCGACCCGTGGACGTCGCGGGCGTTCGCGGTCGCCGACCACCAGGTGGCCCACGTCTACGTCCGCGATCCGGCCGACGTGCCGGCGGTGGCTAAGCTCTGCGCCGGGCTGCCCGGGGTGGCCGAGGTGCTCGACGCGGACGGCAAGGCGGCACACGGGCTGGACCATCCCCGCGCCGGTGAACTGGTGCTGGTGGCCGAGCCCGACGCCTGGTTCACGTACTACTACTGGCTCGACGACGCCCGGGCGCCGGACTTCGCCCGGCTGGTCGAGATCCACCGCAAACCCGGCTACGACCCGGCGGAGCTGTTCTTCGACCCGGCCGCCCCGGGCGCGGCGAAGCGACGGGCGGCCGTCGCGCTGGCCCGCAAGAAGACGGGCATGCGGTACATGATGAGCGTGGTCGGCCTGGACGCCGGTGCGCGGGCGGTACGCGGCTCGCACGGTCGGCTGCCGGCCGAGCCGGCCGACGGGCCGGTGCTGCTCTGCTCCGACCCTTCGCCGGCCCGGGACCGCATCGCCGCCACGGAGGTGAAGGGGCTGCTGCTGGAGCTGGCCGGACTGGAGGCGTCGTGACGGCCACCATCGCCCCGACCGACGCGAACGAACTGCGGGCCCGGTTCGACGCGGAGTTGACAGCCTTTCTCGACCGGCAGGACCCGGACTGGCCGGACGGCGCGCCACGGGGTGTCTTCACCACGCTGCACCGCTTCGTGCTGGCCGGCGGCAAGCGGCTGCGACCGCTGTTCTGTTACTGGGGCTGGCGGGCGGCCGGTGGCCCGGACAGCACCCCGATCGTGACCGCCGCCGCGGCGCTGGAACTGTTCCACGCTTTCGCGTTGATCCACGACGACATCCTCGACGGCAGCGACCGCCGTCGGGGCGAACCCTCGGTGCACCGGATCTTCGCCGACCTGCACACCCGGTCGTCCTGGCGGGGCGATCCGGAGGCGTACGGGCGCAACACCGCCCTGCTCTGCGGCGACCTCTGCGCGGCCTGGTCGGATCAGATGTTCCACGAGTGCGGGTTGGACGCCGAGTCGGTGCACCGGGGCTACGCGGTCTTCTCGTTGATGCGTACCGAGGTGATCGCGGGGGAGTACCTCGACCTGGTCTCCGGTGTCGGGGGCGGCTCGGTGGCCAGCGCGCTCACCGTGATCCGGATGAAGGCGGCCCGGTACACGGTGACCCGGCCGTTGCAGATCGGCGCCACGCTGGCCGGGGCGTCGTCCGAGCTGGTCGACGCGCTGGCCGAGTTCGGCGACCCGTTGGGGGACGCCTTCCAGCTGCGTGACGACGTGCTCGGGGTCTTCGGTGATCCAGCGGTCACCGGCAAGTCGATCCTCGACGATCTGCGCGAGGGCAAGGCGACGGTGATGATGGCGTTGGCCCGCGACGCGGCCGACCGGGCGCAGAGTGCCCGGCTGCGGGAGCTGTTCGGCAATCCCGACCTGGATGCCGAGGGCGCCGCCGAGCTGCGCGAGATCATCGAGAGCACCGGTGCGCGTACCACGATCGAGCAGATGATCCAGGTCCGGACCGACGCCGCGTTGGCCGCTCTGGCGCAGACCACTGTGACCCCGGAGAGTCGGGCGGCGCTCACCGCGTTGGCGGCCCAGGCGGTCGACCGCCACCGTTGACGTGCAGGTGGATCGTTCAGAACCTCTCCAACTTCTGATCAAATCAACGAAAGTCCATGCGTCCTCGGCGGAAGGTATGGACACATCGACGAATGCCATTTAGTGTCATAGCCGGTACCGAAATGTTTCGATGAGGTGAACCGGCGGCGCGGGAACCCTCGGACTGACCCGTCTTTTATCCCCGCGCGACCACGCAACCCGGCCACCGGTCGTCCGGGCGATCTCCCCCCGCTACGGCATTCGGCGCGACGGCGCGCGCCCCGCCTGGCTTCATCCGTCAGGAAGGGACAGCCCTCCAATGTCCACAATGGACTGCACTCGCCACCCCGCACGGTGGCTCACCTCCGGCGCGGCCCTGCTCCTGGCCGTCACGGCCGGCACGGTCGCCCTCGGTGCCGGTCCGACCGCGCTCGGCGGACCGACTCCGGCCCAGGCCCACCCCATCGTCGCCACCGACTTCCAACAGGTCACCCTCGCCAAGGGGGTCGCCGAGGTCGGCGAGCCGATGACCCTCGCGGTGCTGCCGGACCGCTCCGTCCTGCACACCGCCCGCAACGGCACGTTGCGCCGCACCGACGCGGCCGGCAACACCACGGTGATCGGCACGATCCCGGTCTACACCCACGACGAGGAAGGGTTGCAGGGCGTCGGGGTGGACCCCAACTTCGCCAGCAACCGGCACATCTTCCTCTACTACGCGCCGCCGCTGTCCACCCCCGGCGGCGACGCCCCGGCCACCGGCACCAACTTCTCCGCCTGGCAGGGCGTCAACCGGCTCTCCCGCTTCACCCTCAACGCCGACTTCACAGTCAATGCGGCCAGCAAGGTCGACGTCCTCGACGTCGCCGCCGACCGGGGCATGTGCTGCCACGTCGGTGGCGACATCGACTTCGACGCCGCCGGCAACCTCTACCTCTCCACCGGTGACGACACCAACCCCTTCGACTCCGGCGGCTACGCCCCGATCGACGAGCGGACCAACCGCAACCCGGCGTACGACGCACAGCGCAGCGCGGCCAACACCAACGACCTGCGCGGCAAGATCCTCCGGATCAAGGTCAACGCCAACGGCTCGTACTCGATCCCGGCCGGCAACATGTTCGCCCCCGGCACCGCGAACACCCGCCCGGAGATCTACGCCATGGGCCTGCGCAACCCGTTCCGGATGAGCGTCGACAAGGCCACCGGCATCGTCTACGTCGGCGACTACGGGCCGGACGCCGGCTCCACAAGCGCCCGTGGCCCCTCCGGACAGGTCGAGTTCAACCGGATCACCGGCCCCGGCTTCTACGGCTGGCCGTACTGCACCGGCACCAACACCACGAACGAGACGTACGCCGAGTGGAACTTCGCCAACAACACCGCCGGGGCGAAGTACAACTGCACCGGCGGCGCCACCAACAACTCGTTCCGCAACACCGGCCTGACCACCCTGCCGGCGGCCAAACCCGCCTGGATCCGGTACGCCGGAGACGCCGGCAGCCCACCGGAGTTCGGTGGCGGCTCCGAGTCCCCGTCGGGCGGCCCGGTCTACCGCTACAACGCCGCGTCGACCTCGACCACCAAGTGGCCGCAGAGCTTCGACGGCCAGTTCTTCGCCGGTGAGTTCGGCCGAGGCTGGATCAAGCCGATCCACGTCAACACCGACGGTTCGGTGGGCAGCATCGACGGATCGTTCCCGTGGAACGGCAAGCAGGTCATGGACATGGCCTTCGGCCCGGACGGCGCGCTGTACGTGCTGGACTACGGCACCGGCTACTACAACGGCGACGCCAACTCCGCCCTCTACCGCTACGACTACGTCGGCGGTGGCAACCGGGCGCCCACGGCGGTGGCCTCGGCGAACCGCACCTCCGGGATCGCCCCGTTGACCGTGAACTTCTCCTCGGCCGGGTCATCGGATCCGGAAGGCGGGACGCTCACCTACTCGTGGGCGTTCGGCGACGGCACCACCTCGACGGCCGCCAACCCGAGCAAGACGTACACCGCCAACGGCAACTACACCGCCACGCTGACCGTACGCGACCCGCAGGGCGCGACCGGCACGGCGAGCGTACGCATCGGGGTCGGCAACACCGCCCCGACAGTCACCATCACCAGCCCCGGCAACGGCCAACTGTTCAGCTTCGGTGACACGGTGCCGTTCAGCATCACCGTCACCGACCCGGAGGACGGCACCATCGACTGCACCAAGGTCAAGATGACCTACGTACTGGGCCACGACAGCCACGGTCACCAGATCACCTCGCAGAACGGCTGCACCGGCACGATCGCCGTACCGGTCGACGGTGAGCACGACGACGCGGCCAACATCTTCGGCATCTTCGACGCCGAGTACACCGACGCCGGTGGGCTGACCACCCACACACAGCACACCCTCCAGCCCCGCAAACGGCAGGCGGAGCACTACAGGACCGCCTCCGGTGTCGACGCCTTCGACAAGCCGACCGCCGAGGGCGGCAAGACCGTCGGCAACATCAACAACGGTGACTGGATCGCGTTCGAGCCGTACCGGCTGGGCAACGTCACCTCGTTCAGCGCCCGGGTCTCCTCCGCCGGGGCCGGCGGCACCCTCCAGGTGCGGGCCGGTTCGGCCACCGGCACCGTCCTCGGCTCGGCGACCGTTCCCGTCACCGGGGCCTGGGACAGCTTCACCACGGTCACCGGCGCCATCAGCAACCCGCCCACCGGCACCACCACGCTCTACCTGACCTTCGCCGGCTCGGGCACCGGCCACCTCTACGACCTGGACTCGTTCGCCTTCACCACCGGCAGCGGCAGCACCGTCCGGACCGGGCCGATCACCGGCCTGGGCGGCAAGTGCCTCGACGTACGCAACGCGGCCACCGCCGACGGCACCCAGATCCAGATCTACACCTGCAACGGCAGTGCGGCGCAGACCTGGACGGTGACGCCGAACTCGACGATC
>NZ_PNOZ01000094.1:0-20910 GCF_002879555.1 Verrucosispora sp. ts21
GGGGTGGGGGAGGTTCGGGCGGCGCTTGCGAGGGTGGCGGATGCCGAGCGGGCGGCGGGGGTGAGTCGGTATCTGCAGATGGTGCCGGGTGGGTACGGCGAGGGGGATCGGGCCATCGGTGTCAGCGTGCCGGAGCAGCGGCGGGTGGCTGGGCGGTACTGGCGTCAGTTGTCTCTGGACGATGTGGCGACGCTGTTGGGTGGCGCGGTGCACGAGGAGCGGCTGACGGCGATCTTCGTCCTGGTGCGCAAGTTCGCCAAGGGGGACGAGGTGGAACGCGAGGCCATCTACCGGCTGGTCCTGGCCAACACGGAGCGGATCAACAACTGGGACCTGGTGGACTCGTGCGCGCCGTACCTCGTCGGGCCCTGGCTGATCGACAAGGACCGCGCTGTCCTCGATCAGCTGGCCGGCTCCGAGCTGGTGTGGGAGCGGCGAATGGCGATCATGGCGACCTTCGCCTTCATCAAGGCCGGCGACTTCGGGTGGACCCTGCGGCTCGCCGAGCGGTTGCTGGGCGACCCGCACGACCTCGTCCACAAGGCCGTCGGCTGGATGCTGCGTGAGGTGGGCAACCGGGACCGGGCAGTGGCCGAGGAGTTCCTGTCCCGGTGGCACCGGGACATGCCTCGGGTGATGCTGCGGTACGCGATCGAGAAGTTCGAGCCGGAGCGGCGACGGCAGTATCTGTCCGGTGTGCTCACCCCGTACCGGTGAGGTACGCGGCTACAGCCAGCCCTTGTGGTACGCCACCCGGGCCGCCTCGTGCGGGTCGGGCGCCCCGGTCTTCGACACGGCGGCCACCACGTGCGCCTGGAGGGTCGCGCTCGACAGCCCGAGGACCGACCGCAGCGCCGCTACCGGCATGCCGTCGTGCAGCGCGGACAGGATGCCGCGTTCGCGCTGGGTCAGCGGGCCGGTTCGGGGACGTTCGGCCGGTCCGGCCGAGGCGGAACTGCTGTCGGCGAGTTCGATGTCGATGACCCGGCGTCCGGCGCACACGTCCCGGATGGCGCGGCACAGCCGGTCGCTCGGCGCGTCCTTGACCAGGAAACCGGCCACCCCGGCCTGCATGGCCCGGTCGAAGTTGCCCGGCGTGCCGACGCTCGTCAGCACCAGGATGCGGACCGGCGAACCGGCGTCCTTGAGCCGCTGGGCGGCGACGATCCCGTCCATGCCGGGCAGGTCGATGTCGACCACCGCGACGTCCGGCCGGTGCTGTTCGATCTCGGCCAGGATGGTGTCCCCGCGCGCGGTCTCCGCCACCACGGTGATGTCGCTCTCCAACGACATCAGGGCCACCAACGCACCCCGGATGAGGTTCTGATCCTCAGCCACCAACACCCTGATCATGGCTTCTCCTCGGTTGTCAGCAAGGTACGAGCACGGTGAGGACGAATTCGCCGTCGGCGCGGTGCCCGGCGGTGAGGGTTCCGCCCAGCGGGGCCAGTCGTTCGGCCAGACCGGTGAGCCCGCTGCCACCGATGTCGTCGGTGGGTGCGGGGGAGGCCGCGCCGTCGTTGGCGACGTCGAGGCGTACCTCGTCGTCGGAGCGGTGCATGCTGATGCGGCAGCGGCTGGCGCTGCTGTGGCGCAGCAGGTTTGTCGCCGCCTCACGGACGGCCCAGGCGAGCACCTCCTCGACCGGTGCGGGCAGGGCCTCGGCAGGTGTCGCGACCTCGCACCGCACGCCGGCGGCGACCAGGACGGACTGCACGCCCTCCAACTCCCGTTGCAGCGAGTCGCGGCGGTAGCCCTTGACCACGGTGCGGACATCGCGCAGCGAGTCGCGGGCGATGCCGTATACGTCGTTGAGTTCCGACCGGGCGCGGACCGCGTCGCGATCGAGCAGTCGCAGGGCGAGTTCGCTCTTGAGCGCGATGGCGGAGAGGTTGTGGCCCAGGGTGTCGTGCAGGTCGCGGGCGAACCGGACCCGTTCCGCGTCGACTGCGAGGCGGGCGACCTCGGCGCGGGCGGTGAACAGTTCCTCGATGAACGCGACGAGCACGATGATGCCGGCCAGGGCGGCACCGGTGAGCACGTCCTGCACGGTCAGGAAGACGACGCCCGGGGTGTCGAGCATGATCCGTTCCACCGTGATCAGGATGAGCACCCCGATGGCCAGGAGCAGGCCGTAGCGGGGACGGAAGGTGACCGCCACGGCGGCGAGTGCCAGGAAGCCGATCACCTGCCAGTTCCGGTCGACGAGCACGGGCAGCAGCAGCACGATGCCGGTGACCAGCAGGGCGTCCTCACGCCTGCGGTTGCTCCACGGATGGCGCATGGCGTGGGTGACGAGCCGGATGAAGGCGGTGGCGACGACCGCGAAGCCGCCGGCGCCGACGATCACCACCCACCAGGAGCGGCGCTCGGTGACTGCGGTGACGATCGGCAGCAGACCGAAGCCGAGCATGACGACCGTGAAGACGTACGCGACGGTACGGGTGACCACGACCGCCCGGGCCCGGCGGACCTGCCCGGCGGCGGGCGATCCCGCGCCCGCCGCCGGAGTGATTGACTGAACGGTGCCGGAGGTCATCTCAGGCACTCATTCCGACACAGGCGCCGGGGCAGCTGACGGTGCCGATCGTGGCCATCGCCGCGCCGGCGGTGGTGCTCAGGTCCTCGACGGCGATCTCGCCCGGTGCGGGCGGCAGGTCGGGGATCTCGTCGCCGGCGCCGAGCACGATGCCGTACTCGGCCAGAACGGCGGTGGGGTCGAGCTGGTATCGATCGGCGAGGGTGGGATCGGACCACGCGTCGGCGACCAACCGAGCAAAGCGGGTGCGGTGTTCCGCCGGTACAGAGGCCATCGGTTTTCTCCCTTCCACGCGATCGGCTGGGGCGCCCCGCGCTGCCTGCCGCTGACGGGGGGCAGCAGGACAGGCTGCGCGGGACGCCGGCACCGGGTGGGTCAGTTGGCGATCGGCTCTTCGATGCTGAACGTGCCGGCGGTGCTGGCCGTGAAGGCGGTACCACCGATGGTGCTGATCGAGCTCGCGCTGCCCAGCGTGCCCTCGGCGGCGCCGGCCGCGACGGCCTCCAGCGCCTCCATGCTCAGGTCGCCGCTCGGCTTCGGCGGCAGCAGCGGCGGGGCGACCGCGGCGGGGTAGTCGATGCCGTGCTCGGCCAGCACCTCGTACGGGGTGTTCTGGTAGCGGTCCGCGAACTCGGTGTCGGACCAGGCGCTCGACACGATCTTGGCAAACTTCCGGCGGTCCTCGTCCGACAGGACGTAGATCCCTTCGGCCATGACGATCCTCCTCGTACCGCGCCGGCGGGGGCCGGCGCTTGGGGATGTGCGAGGAGCGGACATCTGGACTGTCCGCTGCTCCGGTGGACGCACGATTGCGGCACCGGGCCGCCTCCGGAGAGTCACCGGTCTGCTGCTCTCCGGCGGATCGGCCACACACATGGTGGCGTCAGGCGAGCGATCTCAAACAGTCATCATCGACACGACCTGTGCATGACGAGTGTCATGTGCAACCGCCGGACCGTGGACACGACGACGCCACCCTCGCGCGGTGCGAGGGTGGCGTCGGTCCTGGTCAAGCGCTGATCCAGCCCCGGTCGCGGGCGATGCGGATCGCGTCCACCCGGTTGCGGGCCCCGATCTTCGACATGATGGCCGACAGGTAGTTGCGGACGGTGCCCGGTGCGAGATAGAGCTTCGCGGCCACATCGGAGACGTCGGAGCCCTTGGCGACGTGGGTGAGGACGTCTCGTTCGCGTTCGGTGAGCGGGTTGGGGCCATGGTGGAACGCCGCCACGACGATCTCGGAGTCGATCACCCGTTCGCCCCGGTGCACCCGTCGGATGGCGTCGGCCAACCGGGCCGGCGGGGCGTCCTTGGGCAGGAAGCCGGAGACCCCGATCAGCATCGCCCGGGCGATGTTCGCCGAGTCGGCGTGGCTGGTCAGCATGATGGTCCGGCAGGTCGGCAGCTGTTGGCTCAGCGCGCCGGCCGCCGCCAGGCCGTCGATGCCGGGCAGTCCGATGTCGAGTACGGCCACGTCGGGCCGGTGCGTCATCGCGTTGGGCAGGATCGCGGTGCCCTCGGCCACCTCCGCCACCACCTCGAGGTCCGGCTCCAGGGACAGCAGCGCGACGAGCGCACCGCGAACCATGTGCATGTCCTCGGCCAGCAAAATCCTGATCATCGGGTTGCCTCCACCATCGCTGCCTTCGTGGCCATGCTCGGCACGAAGACCACAAGTTCGAAAGATCCGCCACCGACCGGGCCGGCGTGCAGCTGCCCGTCCAGTTCGAGCAGCCGCTCCCGCAGACCTTCCAGACCGCTGCCCGCCGGATGCGGTGGTCCGGGAGGTACGCCGTCGTTGACGATCCGCAGCACGAGGCCGTCGTCCTGCGGTCGTAGGGTGATCGAGCAGTGCCGGGCGATGCTGTGCCGCAGCACGTTGGTGGCACCCTCCCGCAGGGCGAACGCCAACGGGGTGGCGGCGTCGGCCGGCAGAGTGTCCAGTGGCACGGTGTCCACCTCGCACTCGATGCCGGCCGAGGTGAGCACCGAGGTCACCCCGGTCATCTCACCGGCGAGCGAGACGCTGCGATACCCGGCCACCACCTCCCGGATGTCGCGGTGCGCCTCCCGGGCCAGCCCGATCACCTCGTTGATCTCCCGCTCCGCGGACTCCGGGCGGCTGTGCAGGACGGCGGCGGCCAACTCGCCCTTGAGCGCGATCGCGCAGAGCTGGTGCCCGAGCACGTCGTGCAGGTCGCGGGCGAAGCGCAGCCGCTCGACGTCGACGGCCCGGTGGGCGAGCGTGGCCCGCAGCCGGTGCACCTCCCACACCAGGGTCGCCATCTTCACGAAGCCGAAGACCACCGCGCCGGTCAACGCGACGCCGAGGGTGGCGTACGCGATGTCGCTGGGTTCCTCATGCACGAGCAGGGCGAACGGGATCTCCGCCAGCACCACCGCGAGGTAGGCGACGTAGGACAGCGGGGAACGCAGGGTGATCAGCAGCGAGGCGGCCAGGAAGGACGGCACGCCCAGCCACGCGTCGCCGGCCAGCGGGGCCGGCGCGTACGACAGGATCGCCTGCAACAGCAGGGTCCACGACCAGGTGACCGGCGGCTCCCCGCGCAGCCCGTGCCAGGTGTGCCGGAACTGCAGCAGCGCCACACCGGTCAGGGCCAGCAGGGCCAGCCCGGCGTTCGGCACCGGCTGCGTGGTGATCACGCGGGAAGCGGGAATGCTCAGGTAGGCGATGGAGAGGAGGAAGACCAGCGTCTGGGCGGTCCGTACGGCGACGCCTGTCGTCGCACTCGCCGTATGGGGCGCACTGCCCACGTCGACCATCTCTAGATTACCCCCAAGCACTTGCCCGGAAATCCTCACATTCATCGATGGGGGCAACAACCAGCCGAACAGATGCCGTTATTCGACCGCCCTACCGCTTTCCTTCCCAGCGGAAGAACCGCCGGGTGGTGATCACACCCACCGCCCACCAGACCCCGAGCACCGCCGCGTCCCGGGGCAGCGCGCCGCCGCCGTAGAACGCCGCCCGGACCGCGTCGGCCAACGCGGTGACCGGCAGTAGTTCCGCGATCGTCCGTAGCCAGTCCGGGAAGACCGACAATGGAACGAATATTCCCGAGCAGGCGAAACAGGCGAACAGCACGGGAATGCAGAGAATCTGAGCGCTTTCGGCATTGGGGATGAGCGCCGTGTAGGCGGCCGCCAACACGGCGAACACCGCGGTCCCGTACGCCAGGGCCACCATCAGCAGGATCGGATTGTCCGGCGCCGGCACGCCCAGGGCGAGCAGCCCGATGGTCAGCAGCAACACCAACTGCAACCCACTGAGGACGTACGCGGTGAGCACGTTGCCGGCCAGGATCGACCGGTTGGACAGCTCGGTGCCGCGTAACCGTTTGAGGATCAACGCGTCCCGGCGGCTGGTCAACGTCACCACAAGCGTGGTGAACGTGGAGTACACAGTGATCATGGCGATCATGGCGGTCAGGAAGTGACCCCGGTAGGGCACCCCGTCCCAGTCCAGGCCCGCCGGCACGGTGAACGGGATGCTGACGCACATCGCCACCGGCACCAGGAACGTCGGCACCACCAGGGCCCGGTTGCGCCAGAACAGCCGCTGCTCCAGCCGCCACACCGCCACCGACCCGCCGACCACCGTCACCGCGCTCATCGGTGCCCCACCTTCTGCGGCACGGCATCCACCGGACCGCGTTGCCGATCATCGATCAGCCCCAGGTAGACCTCTTCCAGGCTGGCCGGCCGGACCGCCACCTGCGGCAGCACCCGACCGCCGGCCGCCGCCCAGGCGAACACCTCGGCGGCCGTGTCGTCGAGCGTCCGGGTACGGATCACCACGCGACCGGCGGCGTACTCGGCCAGCCAGCCGGCGGGCAGATCCTCCGGCAGCCGGTCCGCGGCGAAACTGACAGTGCCCGTCCCGGCGGACAGCACGGTCGGCAGGTCGCCGGAGACCGTCAGCCGCCCGGCCTCCATCATCAACACCCGACCGGCCAGCCGCTCCGCCTCCTCCAGGTAGTGAGTGGTCAGCAGCACGGTCGTGCCGGCCTGCGCCAACCCCTCGATGACCTGCCAGGTGTTCTGCCGGGCCTGCGGGTCCAGCCCGGTGCTCGGCTCGTCGAGGAACAGCACCCGAGGCCGGTGCAGGATCGCCAGCGCCAGGTCCAGGCGGCGTCGCTGCCCGCCGGACAACCGGCCGACCCGGATCCGGGCCTGGGCGCGCAGGTCCACCAGATCGAGCACCTCGTCGCGGGGCAGCGGATCGCGGCCGAACCGGCGCCACGCCTGCACCGTCTCCGCCACTGTCAACTCACCGAGAAAACCGGCCTCCTGCAACATGATGCCGACGCTTCTGCGCACCGTCGCCCGGTCCCGGTACGGGTCGCCGCCGGCCACCCGTACCCGCCCCGACGTCGCCGCCCGGTGCCCGGCCAACACCTGCATGGTGCTGGTCTTCCCGGCACCGTTGCGGCCCAGCAGGGCCACCACCTCGCCGGGCGCCACCTGGAAGCTCACCCCTCGCACGGCGTGCACCGAGCCGTACGCCACCGTCAGGTCCTCCACCTCGATCATGATGGTTCCTCCGACGCGACGCGGTCGTGGCGGGCGGCGCTGAGCAACCGACCGGCCCGTCTCGCCCAGTCCGGGTCGTTGGCGCCGCGCCAGTTGGTCCGGCCCTGGTGCGGGTCGGTGCCGTCGGCCCAGCGCGGCAGGCTGCCGAGCATGAACTCACCGACCGACGACTCGACCTGCCAGTCCAACCCGAAGACCCGCGCCGACAGGTGGGCGTCGCCGCTGCCGAGGCCGCAGGGGGCCAGCCCCATCGCGGTCGCGACCAGGTACGCGGTCTGGTAGGCCACCCCGACGTGCTTGAGGGTGGCCGCGTACCCCATCGCGTCGTACTTCCAGGTCAAGCGTCCGAAGCGGGAGGTGAAGGTGATCAGCGCGTCGGGGGTGGGGGTGCCGCCGGTGGCCTGCGCGGCACCGGCGAGCAGCCCCTGGATCAGGGTCGGATCGTCGCAGACCTGGACCAGCCGGTGTTCCCAGGCGTCGTAGTGGTAGGCGGCCCGCGGCAGACCGGCCACCCGGTGCGCGGTGACGTAGATTTCCAGGTCGCCGGAGGCACCCCCGGTCGGGTACGGCCGGTCGACGCCCTCGTACGGCATCCGGTTGTCGTGGTCGGGCCCGTACACCGATCGCACCCGACCGACCCGGTAGAGGAACTCGCCGAGTTGCGCAAGCGTCATCGGCTCGACACCGAATCCCCGCACCGACCGACGGGCCTCCTGCACCAGCACCAGCGGCGGATCGGTGGCCCGCAACGCGTCGAAGTCCGGTCGGGGCAGTGCGACGGCCGGGCCGTCCGGGGCCGGTTTGACAGGCGGCAGCGGTGGTCGTACGTCGACGAAGGGGAAGGTGGCCCCGAACGACTCGTCGGTGCGCCCGCACCGGCTGCGGGAGTGGAAGTACAGCTCGTGCGGGTCCCACTGGTCGGCGGCCGGGTCGACCGCGTCGGTGAGCTGCGCGGCGGCGAGGAAACCGACCAGGTGCCGGATCGCGGTCTCGTCCAGCCCCAGCCGGACGGCCAGGTCCGCCACGGTGCGCGGCTCGGTGAGCGCGCCGACCAGGGCGAGCGCCTGCTCGTGCAGCACACTGACCCGAAACGGCGCGAGCCCCGACTCGACCACCATCCGGCCGTCGCGGCGGCGCAGCAGCGCCAGCCGGGACAGCGCCACCGCAGCATTGCCGGTGTACGGGCGGTGGGTGAACCGCAGGTCGCCGGTCAACGCGGTCACCCGCAGCCAGCCCGGCTCACCGGCCGGACCGATCTGCTGCTGCAGCGCGTTGCCGATCCGGTCGAGCAGCCAGTGCAGCCGGGCCAGCACGGCGATCTCGTCGTCGGTCGCGGTGGCCCCCGCGGTGGCCAGCGCCAGCCGCTCCAGGTCGGTAGGTGTCACCTCGGTCGTGGCGAGGGCCTGCAGCACCGCGACCATCGGCCGGTCGCGTTCGCCCACGGCGACCCGGCCGAACCGGGACCACAGGGTGAGCTGCCCGCCGCCGGGGGTCAGCCGGCTCGACGGGTCCAGCCGCAGGAGTCGCTCGTACGGCCGGGTCGACTGTGTCAGGGTCATCGCACCCCTTTCAACAACCATGGACGGGGTCACAGGAACATCGGAATGGGATTGAGGGCGTCCTCGGGCGTGGCCTGGTCGAGCCAGCCGAGCCGCACCGGTACGTCGTAGAGCCGCCCGGCACCGAACCGGGCCCAGAAGTGCCGCATGCCGGGCACGATCACCTTGACCACCGGCAGTTCCAGGTCGGGCCGGGTCTGGTCGAGCACCAGCATCTGCATGCCGGCCCGCTCGACGAGCCCGCGTACGGTGTCCACGTCGGTCTTCAGGTCGTCGGAGGCCAGGTTGCGGTGCGTGGTCGCGGTGGACACCTGCGCGGCCGGCGCCAGGTAGCCCTCCGATGCCAGCGTGGCGTGCCGCCACCAGCCCTGCTGGACCGGGTCCGGGTAGGCGTAGCCGCTGCCGTCGGGCTGCACGTCGATGACCGCCGGCAGGAACTGGTTCATCTCGCTGAGCGCCCGCTGCACCGCGGTCTTCGCGTCCAGGTGGGCGCCGAAGGCCATCAGGATGTCCTCGGCCGGCTTGTCGGTGCGGCGACTGATCGCGGCGGCCACCGGAATGCCGAGGTCGGCGGTCAGATCCAGCACCCACAGCTCGCGGTTGAGCCCGGCGTAGACCTCGCGGAACTCGTCGAACCACGGCTCGCCGAAGCTGTCCAGGTCGAACCGCGGCATGGTGAGCCGGTTGTACCACCACAGCGCGACGCTGTCGCGTTCGACAAGTTCCAGGAAACCCTGCAGCACGGCGTCCTCGATGCTCGACCCGGCGGCGTTGCCGTTGGAGCAGGCCGACGCGAACAGCTCACCGGGCCGGCTCGGGTACTGGAAGTACAGGTGCGCGGTCGGCACGTGGAAGTGCCGCTCGTGGGTCAGCGACCAGACCGGACTCCACTCGATCGGCCGGTCGACCGGCAGCGGGTCGCAGACGATCTGGAAGCTCGACCGTTGCGCCGCGTTCCACGCCACCCGGTTCTCGTGCTGCCGGGGGCTGTAGAGCTGCAAGTCGTTCGGGGCCAACGCCCGGTCACCCAACTCCGCCAGGGTGGCGGTGATCCGGGGTTCGTCGCCGACGAACAGGCCGCTGTAGCGTTCGATCGCCTCGCAGATCGCGCTGGCCCGGGCCTGGGTGTCGGTGGTGCCCTTGCCAGCCGCCATGCTGCGCAACCCGCTGCGCAGATGCCGCAGGTTGTGCACCCGGCGGGCGAAGTTGTGCCCGGCGTAGTACCCCTTGACGAAGTCCCGGCCGGTGGCGAAGGGACGCAGTTCCCGTACCACGCCGGTGACCGAGCTGACCTGCGGCGAATACCGGGCGAGCACCTCGTCGGGCCGCTGGGCCCGGTGGCCGCCGTCACCGGTGTAGGTCTTCGCCCGCGACTGCAGGCGTACCGGTGCGGCGAACCGCCGGGCGACCAGTTCCGGTTCCCCGCAGGACGGGCACTGCGGGCGGCGGTGCAGCGGATGCCGCTGGGTGTCGAAGTAGATCGTGTCGAGGGTGAGGATGCCGTCCTCCTGCTCGGTGCCGAGGCCGGCGACGTGCTTGACCGCCTCCAACGCGGTGAGCCGCGCACCGATGTCCCGGGTGGTCGGCAGGTCGGCCAGCGGCACCCGCAGCGGGCCGACGTGTTCGAGCTTGTCGCGCAGGTACTCGTCGACCTGCCGGTGCCCGGCCAGCCGGAACGCCACGCACGCCCAGCAGCCGTGCTCCCGGCTCGCCGGCTTGAACGTCGGGCCGATCCACAGCACCGAACCGACCGGCTTGGTGAGCAGCCACGGGCGACCGCTGCGCAGCGCCGTGTCGTTGAGCTCGGCCAGCTCCGGGTTGAGGTAGTTGTCGGTGGCCACCACCGACAGGTCGACCGGGCTCGCCGGGCCGGCGCCCACCGGCGTGACCCGCAGACCGGCGGCCTCGAGCGCGGCCAGCAGCGGCTCCGGGTCGACCTCGCCGACGACCGACAGGCCGACCGTGGCCGCGGCGAGCCTGTCGGCGACCACCTCGGCGCTGGTGCCGGCCATGTCCCAGAAGGCCGATTCACGTTGCGGCAAATCCGGGTCGACCCGCAGCACGACCCCCATCCGGACCAGCCGCTCGATGAGGTAGAGCACCCGCTCCGGCGGTTCGTCGGCCAGGGCGTCGAGCACGTCGTCGACGTCGTGCTTGCCATCCAGCAGCGGCAGGACCCGCTCGGTCAGCTCGCCCTCGATGACCTGGTGGCCACGCTCGGAGAACACGTACACGGCCTCGCCGGGCAGGTTCTCCACGCGCAGGTTGCGGCGTACCCGTGGACGGATCGTCATGGCATATCTCCCGTCAGCTCATCGTGCGAAGCGAGGTAACGTCCTCTTCGGCCAGAGCCAGGCAGGCCAGCCCGGCGGCCGCGAGACCGTCCACGGCGGACAACTGGGTCCGGTCGGCGCGCCGCCGGTCCGGGAACCAGCGTCCCTGGCTGGCGCGGCGGCTCAGCAGCGTACGGGCGGCGGCGTGCGCGGCCGTGTGCTGCTGTTCGTCTCCGTCGCCCCGCCAGGCCGCCAGGCCCAGCTCGATCCGGTCGAGCAGGTCGACGCTGGACGGTGACCCGGTCGGCGTCGGTGGCTGCGCCTGCGCGGGCCGGGCCCGGCCGAGCGCCGCCGAGGCCACCGTCGCCGCCAACCGGCCCCCCGGCGTGGACCCGACGGCCGGCGCCAGGTGCTCGTCGTCGAGGCTCAGGCCGTGCCGCTCGGCGTAGCGGGCCAGCGCCATCGCCACCCCCGGCGCCCCGGACGGCAACGCGTCGAGCAGCGCGACCCCGGCCGGGTAGACCGCCGGCACTCCGCGCGGCAGCTCGGTGAGGAGCTGCTCGTACAGGCTGGCGGCCAACTCGTCGGCCGCCGCGCAGGGCTGCGCCTCGGTGAGCTTGAGCAGGGCCAGCAGCAGCCCGGCCCGGCCGGTCACCGGGTCGGCGACGCTGGTGCCGGCGGCCAGCAGGTCACGGGCGGTGGGCACCAGGCTCTGCGCCTGGGCCAGCAGCTGCGGGTCGCCGATCACCTGCCCGCAGCGGGCCAGTGCGTAGATGGTCGCGCCGATGCCGACGAACCCGCCGACGGGCTGCCGACCGCCGGCCATCCGCCGGTAGAGGCTGGCCTGCCCGGCGACAGTGGTGAATTCGGTGGTGGCGGCCAGCGCGTCCTGCGCGAACGCCCAGTAGGTCGGCTTGCCGGTGGTCTGGTAGAGCTCGGCGAGGAAGACCGCGATCCCGGCGGTGCCGGTGAGCAGGTCCCCGTGCAGCGGTTCGAGTTGGTCGAGCCCGAACGCCGGGTAGTGGACCGCACCGACCCAGCCGTGCTGCCCGTCGCCGACCGGTACGGCGGCGGCGATGATGTCGTCGGCCGCCGCGCAGGCGCCCGCCAGGAGTTGACCGTGGTCGACCTCGGCCCGGAACGCCTTCGGGTGGTAGACCGAGATGCCCAGCAACGCCGGGTCGCGGCGACCGTCGGGGTCACCGGGCGGCGGGGCCCAGATCGGCCGGCCGCCGGAGGCGAAGTCCAGGCAGGCGGCCAACGCCTCCTCCGGCATCGGCGTGCCGCACTCGGCCCGTTCGACGAGTTCGTCGAGGCGGTCCCGCAGCCGCTGCCAGGCGGTGCCGGAGAAGTGGTTCTCGACCCGCGAGCCCTCCGGGGTACGGACCGTCGAGGTCATCGGCTCGGACTGGAACAGCGGAATGTCCAGCCGGCGCAGCGACTCGATCTCCCGCTCAATCATCTCCAAACTGTCGGTGCGGCGCGGGTCGGTGTGCAGCACCTCGCGGGCGCCCCGGAACAACCGGGCCAGCACGATCTCCCGGGCTACCCCGTCGGTCAACGCCAGCGGCCCGGACGCAACCTGGAGCATCGTCAGGTAGTCCCAGGTGCTGCGCCAGATGTAGCGGACCCGGGCCTGGGACAGCAGGTGCAGGGGACCACGTTCGGCGGCCAGCGCCCGGGCGTTGGCGACCAGGCAGGCGTCCATCTCGCGGTAACCGGTCAACACGTCGTCGGCGTGCGCCGCCGGGTCGACGTGACGGCCGTCGACGATCGGCCGGTACGGCGGCGGCTCCCACCCGTCCGGGAAACCGTCGGAGTCGACCGCCAACTGTTCCTGCATCGGCGCGCAGCAGCCGATGTCGTGTGCCCGCCGGCCCGGCATCCCGATCCTCGGGTACGACACGACGGCGGTCTTCGCGACGCTCTCCTCGATCTCGTGCCAGAGCGCCTCGGCGCGCGGGCCGAGCAGCACCGGCTTACGCATCCGGCCCTGAAGCACGTTCTCCAGGTCGATGAACATCGGCCGTTCACCGATGGCGATGAGGTTGTCCGCCCACAGGTCGCGGCACTCCAGCAGCTGCGCCAGCCGGGTGAGCATGCCGAGCCGTCGGTAGAAGCGGGCCGGGTCCTCGCCGCTGACGCAGGGCCGCGCCACGACGTACTCCTCCCAGCCGTAGCCGTCGCGCAGCAGCACCCGCCGGGTCGTCAGGTCCAGCGGCAGCCCGTGGGTGTTGAGGAAGGTCAGCACGTCCATGAAACCGGCGACGCTGCTGAGGTCCTTGGGCTTGTAGACGACCCGCTGGCCACCGGCGAACGACAACAGGCTGACCGTACGGCCGCTGTCGTGCAGGTCACCGGAGTCACCGGAGTACGAGGCGAGGGCGCCCGGGTCCGCCCAGGCCCACAGTTCCCGGCGCAGCATCGGCAGGTCCTGGTGCAGCCGGTCGAAGATCTCACCGACGGCCCGCTTGTAGTTGAGGCAGGTCACCCCGATCAGGTACGCCAGACCCGGCAGGCTCTCCAGCCGGCCGAGCCAGCCGAGCCGGCTGACGTCGATGCCGGCGCGCCCGTACCAGTTGACCGGGGTCGCCGCACCGTCGGCGATCTGGAGTTCGAAGCCGAGCGCGGCGTGGCACACCTTGATCAGGCGTTGCACCAGTTGCCCTGTGACGTCGTCGGCGGCCTCCGGCGTCAGGGCGACCCCACGCAGGTTGTTCTGCCGCAGCCCGGTCAGTCGGATCGCCGCCCGCTGGAAGGAGACGAACACCCCGCCGACGAGTTCGGCCGCCGGGTCCTGTGCGGCGGTGGGTGGCTGGGCGAGCAGGAAGTCCACCAGGGCGTACGCCCAGTCGGGCAGCTTGCCCGGGTCGCGGACGACCACGTCGACCAGGCCGGCGCCGAGGTCCCGGTTGGTCTGCTGGCGGTGCAGCAGCAGGGCCCGCAGGGACACGTCGTCGTCGGCGACGGCCGAGCGCAGCCAGCGCTGCGACCGTTCGGCGAGCTTACGACGCCCGCCGGTGCGGACCGGAGCGAAGTAGACGCCGGCCTCCCGCTCGTCGAACGGCGCGGCCAACGCGATGACGTTGAGCAGTCGTTCGTCGGCACCGCCGAGACCGAGCAGGGTGTCGGGAGCGGACATCGCACCCAGACCGAGGGATGCACTTGTTGTGGTCATCAGGTGACCTCCTGCCTGGCGACGAGTCGAGCGAACAGCGGTGCGGTGGCGACCAGATGGTCGAAGGTGCCCTCGGCCACGATCCGTCCGTTGTCCAGCACGTAAATGCGGTCTGCGGCACGGATGGTGCTGAGCCGGTGGGCGACGACGATCCGGGTGACGGCGAGATCGGCGATGCGGTCGGTCACCTTGCGTTGGGTGATGTTGTCCAGCGCGCTGGTGGCCTCGTCGAGCACCAGCACCGGCGGCTGCTTGGCCAGCGCGCGGGCCACCATCAGCCGCTGGATCTGACCGCCGGAGAAGGCCTTGTTGTCCTCGCTGACCATGGTGTGCAACCCCATCGGCATGTCCCGCACCTCGTCGGCCAGACCGGCCAGCCGCAGGGCCTGCCAGACGGCTTCGTCGGTGAGGTCCTCGGTGCCGGCGGCGACGTTGTCCCGGATCGAGCCGCGTACCGCCCGGGCCTGCTGGAGCACCACGCCCAGCTGCGCGCGGACCGCCCGTACGTCCAGCTCGGACAGGTCGCGCCCGTCGTAGCGGACCGCGCCGGAGCTGGGTGGGACGAGGCCGAGCAGGAGCCGGATCAAGGTGGACTTGCCGGCCCCGGACGGGCCGACGACGGCGATGAACTCACCCGGTTCGGCGGTGATGCTGACCCGGTCGAGGACGGGCCGACCGGTGCCGGGATAGGTGAAGGTGACCTCGTGCAGCTGCACCCGACCCCGCAGCCGCCCAGGATCCGCCGCGCCCGGCGCGACATCCGGCGGGGCGGTCAGCACCGGCACCAACCGGCGGTACGCGGCGACCAGGGAGAACGCCGAGATCACACCGCCCTGGAGCATGCCGACCGAGGCGGCGAACTGGCCCACCGCGATGCTGGCCGCGACGAAGGTGCCGAGCGCGACGTCCTGGCGCAGGGCCACCACGATGCCCAGCGTGGCCAGCAGGATCGGTTGCAGCGCCGCCGAGCAGGCCGCCACCCGCGCCTGCCAGCGCAGCGTCGCCGCGTCGGTGGACCGCTGCCGGGCGTATCGCTGCGCCCAGCCGGCGAAGATCCGCTCCTCCCGGGCCGCGACCTGGATCTTCTCGATCGCCAGCAGGGCGGTGTGCAGGAAGCCGGCAACGGCGGCGAACGCCTCCCGGTTGGCCAGCTCGTGGCGCTGTTGCCGGATGGCCGCATAGCTCGCCGCGGCCATCAACAGCACGGTCGCGCCGAGCACACAACCACCGACCACCGGGTCGACGAAGATCAGTGCGGCCAGGCTGACCAGACCGAAGGCGCTGCCGAGGACACCGGCGGCGACGCTGTCGGACAGCGCCTTGCGCATCTCGGTGACCGAGTTCGCGCGCTGCACCAGGTCACTGGTGCCCATCTCCTCCAGCGCGCGCAGGTCCCGGCTGAGCAGGTGACTCCAGACCGCCGGCTCCAGGCGGAGCTGCAACCGCCCCTGCAACCGGACCAGAGCGGCGTTGCGGGCCGAGAGCAGCAGCGCGTTCGCCACCACGAAGCTGGCGATCAGCGCGGCCAGGCTCCACAGCAGGTGGCCGCCGACACTGCCACCGGCCACCCCGGTGATGATCCACGCCGACAGGAACGGCAGGACACCACCGATCAGCGCGGCGAGCAACCCGGCAGCCAGCAGGAAACGCAGGTCGGGCCCGGTGCCCTGGGCGGCGAACCGGAGCAGGTGACGGGTGGTCACCGGTTGCCCGGCCGACAGTGGAGGGTAGACCTGCCAGGCGGTCCGGCCATACTCACCGGCGTCGGCCGCGGTGACCCGACGCCCGTCGGCGGTGCGGTAGCCGCGCCGGGCCGGCAGGAGCGCCACGGCCGGACCGGAAGCCGGGAAGACGATCAACGGTGCCGCACCGCGCCGGTACCAGCGTCCGTCGAGCCGTACCTCGGTCCAGTGCAGACCGGCGGCGCGCAACGCCGTGACCAGCCCGGTGCCGGGGGTGGGCGGCGGTAGGTCGTAGTGGGCGGCGAGGATCCGCGCGGCGTCGTCGTCCGGTCGCTCGGGCCGTTCGGCGGCGGCCGCGGCGAGCCGCCGCCAGGCCTCGTCGACCGCGGCGAGATCCGCGGTGGCCCGGCCGACGACGGTGTCGGACCGCTCAGCGGTCAGCGTGTCCATGATCGGGTCGACGGTGGTCATGCCGACCGCCCGTCGGTGGCCAGCCGGCGGTAGACGCCGTCGGTGCCGATCAGTTCCGCATGGGTGCCGCGTTGCACGATCTCACCCCGGTCGAGCACCAGGATCAGGTCGGCGTCCCGCACGGTCGAGATCCGGTGGGCGATGAACATGCAGGTGACCCCCCGTCGGCGAAGTGCTTCCAGGACCGCGAACTCGGTGGTCGCGTCGAGCGCGCTTGTCGCCTCGTCGAGCACCAGCAGCGGCGGGTCGGCCGCCAGCGCCCGGGCCAGTTCCAGGCGCTGCTGTTCCCCGCCGGAGAGGTTGCGGGCGTGTTCGTTGACCGCGCCGTGGTCCAGGCCACCACGCTGCTCGACCAGGCGGTCGATGCGGGCGTCGACCAGGGCGGCCCGCAGCCGCTCCTCGGGCAGGGTCGGATCCCACAGAGTCAGGTTGTCGCGCAGGTTGCCCTCGAAGAGTCGCAGCTGCTGCTCCACGTAGCCGATCGACGCGGCAAGCGTCCGGCGGGAGTAGCTCTCGCGGGGCCGGCCGTCGAGCAGCACCGCCCCGCTCCACGGTTCGGCCGCGCCGACGGCCAGCCTGGCCAGGGTCGACTTGCCGCTGCCGCTGACACCGACCAGGGCCACCCACTGGCCCGGCTCGACGGCGAACGAGATGTCCCGGACCAGCGGCGGGCGGTGCCGGTCGTAGCCGAAGCTGACTCGGTCGAACTCAATGCGGCCGGAGAGCCGGGCCGGCTGGGCGGGTTCCGGCGGCGCGTCCGGTGCCAGCACGGTGGCCCGGGCCGGATGCGGACTGGCGGCCAGGGCGTCGTCGATCACCGAGACGTGCACCCGGGTCACCTGGATCTCCGAGCCCAGCCCGACGAGCAGCCCGAGCGGGGCGAGCATCGCACCGCCCACCAGTTGGGCGGTGAGCAGCGTACCGAGGTCGATGCGGCCGGCGGCGACGTCGTGCGCGCCGACCAACGCCAACCCGGCCAACGCGGCCGGGCCGACCGCCGCGCTGAGCGCCATCACCCCCAGCGTCGCCGAGGCCAGCGCGTTGGCGGCGTCCAGGGTCCGGCCGGCGGACCGCGCCCAGGAGGCGAAGAGCCACCGCTCGGCGCCGTCGGCCTTTACCGACTCGATCATCTTGAGTCCGCTGTGCGCGGTGCTGTCCCGCCGCAACTGCTCGAACAGCAGCCGCTGCTGGTGCGGGCCCGCCCGCCGTCGGACCACGTTCAGCAGCACGATCTGTGCCGCCATCGCCAACGACATCACCACCAGCAGCCGGGGTGCCAGACTGCCGATGAACAGCCCGTACCCGGCCACGGTCACCGCGGCGGCGGCGGGCAGCACCACCCGCTCGGACAGCGCGATGGCCAGGCCGTCGTTCATCTGGGTGCGATTGACCAGGCCGCTGAGGTGCCGGCGGTGGAAGAACTCGCCGGGCAGCCGCAGCAGCGCGGTCAGGTAGCGGCTGGAGAAGCGGGTGGCCATCGCCGCCAGCGCGGTGGCGAAGATCCGCTGCTGGGCCCATCCGGCCAGCGCGGCTAGCATCGCACCGCCGACCAGGATCGCCAGCAACGCCGGCCGCCAGGCCAGGTCGCCGAGAATCAGCACCCGGTTGAGCACAGCCCGCATGGTCAACGAGGCCAGCAGGGTGGGCACCGCGGCGACGCCGCCGAGCAGCGCCCCGGCGAGGATCATCGGCGCGTACGGTCGGATGCGCTGCGCCACCGCGCGGGCGAACGGCCAGCGGTCACCGCCCGGCTCGAACTCCGGTGTCGGCGTGGCGACAAGTACCGGGCCGTTGGCTCGGGTGGCGAACTCGGCCGGGGTCAGCGGTAGCCGACCGACCGCCGGGTCGTTGATCCAGGCCCGACCGCGTCGGACGCCCTCCAGCACCGCGTAGTGCCGGCCGTCGAGGAACACCACCGCCGGCACCGGCACCCGGGCGGCCATGTCCAGGTCGGAGGTCTCGATCCAGCGTCCGGTGACCTTGAGTCCGTAGCCGGCGGCGGCCCGCGCGAATCCGGAGGCGGTCATCCCGTCCCGACCGACCCCGCAGCGGTCCCGCAGTTCGGCGAGCGGCACCCGTCGGCCGTGGTGGCTGAGGATGATGCTCAGGCAGGCCGCACCGCAGTCGGCGTCCTCCATCTGCGGCGTCTCGACGGTGCGTACGGCCCGCTGCCGGCGTGGCTGCGGCTGCGGTTCCTCCGACGGTGGCGTCGTGGCCTGGCTGTCGGCGAGCACGACCATCAGCGACCACCTCCGAGCAGCACGTCGACGGGCCGTTCGGCACCGACGATGAGGTCCAGCCGGATCGGGGTCAGGGTGGCGCCCGGCCAGGCCGACACCCCGAGGTCGACAAGGACCGGCCGGACCAGCCGCTCGTCGTCGTGTCCGGGCAGTCGCGCGATGCCGTACCGGCCGGCGAGATCGGCCGTGCTCAGCGGGTACGCCTCGACATGGGTGACGGTGCCGGTCAGGCCCGCGCCGCGGACCTGCGTCCCGGCCGGGACGGCGGCCGGCTGACCGGCGTCGAGCAGCAACAGCGCGGACAGCCGCTCATCGGCGCGGTCGACGACGCCGAGGGTGGCACCGCCCTTGACCTGCGTGCCGGGGCGGGCGGTCAGGGTGGTGAGGATCCCGGCCACCGGGCTGGTCACCGTCACCGCATCGTCGTCGTCCCCGCCGTGCAGGGTCAGCAGCACCTCTCCGGCCGCGACCGGCCGGCCGACGACCGCGCTGACCGACGCGACCGTGGCCGAGGCCGGTGCGGTCACCAGGGCCGGACCCGCACCGGCCAGCAGGATGCCGTCCAGCGACACCGTCGACTCGATCCGGGCGACCACGGCCCACGTCGTGCCGGCGCCGAGCGCCAGCAGCACGGCCGCCAGCAGGGCCCAGCTACGCCGAGTGGTCAGGCGTACGACGTCGTCCAGTTCACCGGCTCGTGGCATGGAGCCTCGCCTCCGCTCGCCTCGACAGGGGCTCGCCGGCCGGCGTGACCGTCACCGGCAGCGAGTCGTACGTGTTCAGGGCGGCGGTGTGCCGCCGCCGGGCCGGACCGGGTCCCGCCCGCAGGTGCTCGTACGCCGCCAGTTGTCGCAGCACCTCGGCGGCCTGGACCCGGGCCATGGCCGCGCCGAGACAGTGATGCGGCCCCCGCCCGAACGCGAGATGACGACCGGCACGGCCGGCCCGGAACTCGTCGGGATGCGCGAAGACGGCCGGGTCCCGGTTGGCCACCGCCCAGAGCAGGAACACCGGATCGTTGGCCTCGATCACCTGACCGTCCACCTCGATCGGTGCGAGCGCCCGCCGGGCGGCCAGCCACACCGGGCTATCGAGACGCAGGCACTCGTCGACCACCTCCGGGGCGTGGTCGGGCTCCCGGCGCAGCCGTGCAGCCAGCTCCGGGCGGCGCAGCAGCTGCGCCACACAGATCGAGATGGCCGCGGTGGCCGTCTCCAGACCGTTGATGAACAGCAGCACCACGAACGAGACGAACTCGTCGTGGCTGAGCCGGGCATCGGCGCCCTGGGCGGCGTCGAACAGTTCCGCGACGAGGTCACCGCCGCGATCGCGGCGTTGCGCGGCGAGATCGTCGATGAACCGGGTCATCTCGTCGACCTGGCGATGCACCTCGGCCAGCTGGTCGGCGGACTGACCGAAGCGGAACAGTTGGCCGGTCAGGGTCCGGGCCCACGCGTCGACCCGGGACCAGTGCTCGGTCGGCAGGTCGAGCAGCCGGCAGGTGGTGAGCACGGGCAGCCGCTCGGCGATCGCCGGCACCACGTCGAACTCTGCGTCGCCGGCCTGCGCGACCAGGTCGGCGACGAGGTCGCGGACGGTCTGTTCGAGGGCGTTGGTGCGGCGGGCACTGAACGCCCCGGACACGAGCTGCCGCAGCCGCCGGTGGGCCGCACCGTCGCGGAAGCTGAGCATCCGACCGAAGATCGACTCCAGTCGTTCCGACTGGGTCAGGGGCAACGGCGGGTCGCCGGCCCGCGGGTCGATCACCAGTCGCGGGTCACCGGCCAACCTCGACACCTGCTGGTAGCCCGACACCAGCCACAACCCGGCGGTACGCAGAACAGGCGCCTCGGCGTGCAGGCGCCGGTAGAGGGTCGGGTCGTCGCGGGTGGACGGGTCGAGCAGCAGCGCGTGCCCTGCCGAGGGCAGCCCGGACATCGGTGTTACTCCGGCAACGGCGTGCCGACCCAGCAGAACGTGCCGAGGCAGAAGCACGGAACCGGCTCGGTCGGCTCGGTGGCCAGGTTCTCCACCCGTAGCAGGTCCTGCGGGGCCCCGGCCTCACCGTCGAGCCAGGAGGCCGCGAGCGCGGCGGCCCGCGCACGGATCACGCTGATGCTGTCTGCTCCGAAGTCGCGCATGTCGTCTCTCCTGAAGTGGCGCATCGTGGTTCATGCACGGGCGAGCAATTCCGGCTAGGATGAAGCCAGCTGTGGGTATCTGGACTACCCACAGCTGTTTCGTGTCGGCTGTCCCGCGTGAACGGGCAGCCCGTCCTCACCCGACTGCTCTCCGTGCCACTGTCGGCTCGGCTGCGTTGCGGATCAGTTTTCCCGCACCCCCTCACCAGCGGTAGGGCACCGCGCACCTCCCACCCATGACACTTGTCATCCCCTACCCCACCCCACCCCACC
>NZ_PNOZ01000095.1:0-20884 GCF_002879555.1 Verrucosispora sp. ts21
GGGTCAGGCGGTGGAGGTCGCGGGGGAAGGGGGCCCATCGCCCCCACACCCCCTCTACGCGGCGATCTTGCACTTGTGGTCGCCTTTTCGCGTCATTCACACCCTTTATCCCGACACAAAGTGCATGATCGCCGCATAGAGGGGGGTGCGGGGAGGGGTTTGTCGGTGTTGTCGGGAACGGTCAAGATCAGATGGTTGGTGTCGGTCGGTGGGGGGATGCCCTGTTTAACCGGCAAGTGGGCGGGAAGCCCGGCTGCGTGAGCGAACGGGGCAGCGTGGGGCCGGTGCGTAAGGTGCGCCGGGAAATCACGGCGAGGGGCGCCGGATTGACCGGCGACCGGATCGTCGCGACGGGCAGTACCGCCCGGATCCTCGTCGCGGCCATCGCGCGTGCCCTGCGCGGGGCGGACTGCGCCGATATCAGTCATGTGGGGCCGGCGTCGCGGTTCGTCGGCACTCCCGATCCGGTCCGTCGGGCGGTGGCCATCCGCTCGGCCGGTCGGGTCGCCCTGACTGCGGGGCAGGCGGCGGAACTGGACGCGGCCCAGGTCGCCGAGTGGTTCGTCGGGCAGTATCCGAGCGGTCGCTATCCGGGCGTGTTGCTGGGCTCGCCGCACGGTGCCGCCGCACACCTGGCGGTGGCGCTCGGGGTGCCGTGGCTGCCCGCCGGGTTCGAGATGACCGCGCACTGGCCGAAGGGGTCCGTGGATCGGCCCCTCGCCGCCCTGGACCACGGTGCCGGGCTCGCCGGTCGGATGCTCGCCGGCAACCCTGACCTGCACCTACGGCAGGTGCACTGCCCGGCCAGCCGTGGTGCCCTGGCCGCGGCGACGGTGGCGCTGGCCGGGCGGTGGCACCGGCTGCCGCAGGCGTACCGGCGCTTTCTCGCCGACCGGCTGGAACCAGGTGCCCCGGTGGTGGTGCTGCGCGACACGCGGACCTGGCCGGTGTACGAGGCCGCCGACGGACACAGCTTCCAGGTGGGCTGCCCGGCGAGTGGACTCGATCCGGTGGACTTCCACCCCGACAGTCACACCCTGCGTCAGGTGCTGCGTTCCGCCGGCGGCGACGGGGCGCACTGGGAACCGCCGGAGATCTCCACGCCGCCAGGGGTCGCCGAGCACGGGGTGGAGTCCGGTTTCGACCGCGACGTCGCGCAGTGGGCGACCCGCGAGGGACATCCCCTGCGCCAGGTCGCCGTTCCCGCGCCGGCCGCGTTGAGCGCGGCCACCGCCGACCTGTACCGCCGCTGGCTACGGGCCGCCGGTAAGACCGGGAACCGGCTGGTGGTCGAGTGCGGCCGGCTGCTCGACCCCTGGCAGGTGATCCGCGCCGGCCTGGTGCCGTACTGGTGCGAGAACGCGACCCGCCGGTGCGTCGAGCAGGCCGAGTGGTGGTTGGCCGGCAGCGAAGCGTTCAGCTCGGTGGACGTCCTGCCGGAGCCGCCGGGTGTCCGGTCACCGGCGCTCGCCGGGCTGCCGCAGTGGCTGGCCGTCGCCGGCTTCGGACACCGCCGTCGGGCCCTGGACCGCTCGGCGGCCCGGGGGTACCCGGTCACCTCCGTACCCACCCGCCGGGCCACCGAGGTGCTCCGTGCCCAGCCGTACGACCTGCCCACCCCGCCGCGGATCGAGGTGACGGACGCCCTCGCCGCGTTGCGGGACAGCGGCGCCCCGCACGGCCTGCTGGTCTGTTGACACCGGGCTGGCGAAACATCCTCGCGAAGCCGCGATCCCGTGATTGAGTACCTACGGAGCGGGAACACCGCCGGCTGCGACAGGCTGATCACCTTGGCGTGGCACGGCGCCGACGCCCGTTTCGCATCCCAGTCATGTAACCCACTGAGCCGGCCTGTGCGTGTCCACGCACGGGGTCCGGCGCCGGCCGAATCCGGGCGGGGTCCTTCCTGAGGGAGGCGCGGATGTTCGGACAGACCACCACGACCACACCACCATCCACCGATCGAGGTCTGGAGGACCTCGACGCGGCGGCACTGGCGTACGCGGCACGGATCGCGGGAATGCCACCGGAACGCCGCCACGAGGCGCGCGACGACCTGGTGCGTTTCGCCTTGCCGTTCGCCGGGCGCCTGGCGCGCCGCTACCGGGGGCGCGGTGAGCCGCTGGAGGATCTGGAACAGGTGGCCCGATTGGGTCTGGTCAACGCGGTTGACCGGTACGACCCGGAACGGGGCTCGTTCACCGCGTACGCCGCGATCACCATCGTGGGCGAGATCAAACGGCATTTCCGGGACCGCACCTGGGGTGTGCACGTGCCACGCCGGCTGCGTGACCTGATCCTGGAGGTCGGACAGGCGACCGCGGCGCTGACCAGCGAGCTGTCCCGGGCACCGACGGTCGCCGAGCTGTCCAAGCGGCTGGACACACCGCAGGAGGAGATCCTCGCCGCCTTGGAGTCGGCTGCCGGCTACAGCCCGGCGTCGCTGAACGCGCCGGTGGGCGGGGAGAGTTCCGCCGAGTTCGGTGACCTGGTGGGGGAGTCGGACATCGCGCTGGAATCGGTCGACGACCGGGTCACGGTCAGCGGGCTGTTGCACCGGCTACCCTGGCGGGAGCGGCGGATCCTGGCCATGCGGTTCTACGGCAACCAGACCCAGGCGGAGATCGCCGCCCGGTTCGGCATCTCCCAGATGCACGTGTCGCGGTTGCTGTCGCGGGCGTTGACCTGGCTGCGTCAGGCGATGCTCGCCGACGCGCCGCCGCCGTGGCAGAACGGGGCCGCCGAGTCCGAGTCGACGACGGCGAACCAGTCACGACCAGCCTCCGCGCGGGCCCGCTGACCACACACTGGACGCACGCGCTGACCACGGGACGCACGCGCTGACCGCAGGACGCACGCGCTGACCGCAGGACGCACGCGTCGACTGACCACAGGACGCAGCCGGGGCGGCACCGATCGGTGCCGCCCCGGTCGTTCGTACCTACCGGATCAGGTCGTACCCCCGGATCAGTTCTCCGGGGTGTCGCCTCCGCTGCGCGGATGCCGCCACCGGTCGTCGCCGGCCTCCGAGCGACGCTCGGCGCCCAGTGGGTTGCCCTCCGGTTCGTCGGTGTCGTCGAAGCTGGGCCGGCGCACGTCCTGCGGGTCCGGCACCTCGACCGGTCGGGCCCCGGACTGTGGCGCCGGGTGGTAGGCGGTGGCTTCCGGCGCGCCGTGCGCCCCCTCGGCGCTCGGCGACTCGCGGTGGTGCTTCTCGCGGTGCAGCTCGTCGCGTAAACCCTGCGGGGGTCTCGTGGTCCGCTGCGGCAGGTCCCGACCCAGGTCGGAGACCAGCTCACCGTACTTGGCGTCGAACGCCGGGCGCTCGGACCGGATCCGGGGCATCCGGTCGAAGTTGCGCAGCGGTGGCGGGCAGGTGGTGGCCCACTCCAGCGAGTTGCCGAAGCCCCACGGGTCGTCCACCGTGACCTGGGCACCGAATCGCCATGATTTCCAGGCGTTCCAGATGAAGAACAGGGTGGATGCGCCGAGCACGAAGGAGAAGATGCTGGAAATCGTGTTCAGCGTGGTGAAGCCGTCGCTGGGCAGATAGTCGGCGTACCGGCGGGGCATGCCCTCGTTGCCCAGCCAGTGCTGCACCAGGAAGGTGCCGTGGAAGCCGATGAACATGGTCCAGAAGTGCAGCTTGCCGAGCCGTTCGTCGAGCAGCCGCCCGGTCATCTTCGGCCACCAGAAATAGAAGCCGCCGAAGAGGGCGAACACCACCGTGCCGAACAGCACGTAGTGGAAGTGCGCCACCACGAAGTAGCTGTCGTGGGTGTGGAAGTCGGCCGGCGGGCTGGCCAGCAGTACGCCGGTGAGTCCACCCAGCAGGAAGGTCACCAGGAAGCCGATGGCGAACAGCATCGGCGTCTCGAAGGTGATCTGTCCTTTCCACATCGTGCCGATCCAGTTGAAGAACTTGACCCCGGTCGGTACGGCGATGAGGTAACTGAGGATGGCGAAGAACGGCAGCAGCACCTGGCCGGTGGTGAACATGTGGTGCGCCCACACCGTCATCGACAACACGGTGATCGCGGCGGTGGCCAGCACCAGACCGGTGTAGCCGAACAGCGGCTTGCGGGAGAAGACCGGGATGATCTCGGTGATGATGCCGAAGAACGGCAACGCGATGATGTAGACCTCGGGATGGCCGAAGAACCAGAACAGGTGCTGCCACAGCATCGGCCCGGCGGTGGCGGGGCTGTAGACGTGCGCGTCCAGCAGCCGGTCGGCGCTCAACGCCAGCAGCGCGGCGGCCAGCAGCGGGAAGACCAGGATCACCAGCACGCTTGTGAACAGCATGTTCCAGGTGAAGATCGGCATCCGGAACATGGTCATGCCGGGTGCCCGCAGGGTCAGGATCGTGGTGATCAGGTTGACCGCGCCGAGGATGGTGCCCAGACCGGAGACGACCAGGCCGATCACCCACATGTTCGCCCCGACGCCAGGGGAGTGTTGGGCGGTGCTCAGCGGCGTGTACGCGGTCCACCCGAAGTCGGCGGTGCCCTGCGGGGTGAGGAATCCACCGATGACCATCAGCCCGCCGAACAGGTACAGCCAGTAGGCCAGGGCGTTCAGCCGGGGAAAGGACACGTCCGGCGCGCCGATCTGGATCGGCACGATGTAGTTGCCGAACCCGAACGCCGCCGGGGTGGCGAACAGCAGCAGCATCACCGCGCCGTGCGAGGTGAACAACTGGTTGTACTGCTCGGGGGCGAGGAACTGCATGCCCGGCCGGGCCAGCTCTGCACGGATCAGCATCGCCTCGATCCCGGCCACCACGAAGAAGCCGAACGAGGTCATCAGGTAGAGCAGGCCGATCTGTTTGTGATCGGTGGTGGCCAGGAACCGGAGCAGCTTGCTGCCGGGCAGCGGCTTGTTCAGGGAGCCGGGATAGCCGCCGAACCTGGCCGGTGCGAGGATGGCCGGCCCCCGATCCTGTCCGGTTTCGGTGGGTACCCGCTTGGGCATCAGTTCTCACCCCGCTGACGACGGAAAGGACGGGCGTGACTACCCGACCTTCCGACCATGTAACCAGGCGACAGCGGTAATTTCGGTCAATTCGCCGGTAGTGTTGCCCAGACGGCCTTTCCGTCACCGGCCGGCGCGCTACCCCACCGCGCGGCAAGTTCGCGCACCAGCAGCAGGCCCCGACCGCCCTCGTCGTGCTCACCGGGCCGGCCGGGCTCGGCCGCCGCGGGGCTGCCGTCCACCACGGTCAGGTGCAGCCACGGCCGGCGCAGCGTCACGGTCACCTGCATCGGGGTGCCGGCGTGCCGGACCACGTTGCCGACCAGCTCGCTGAGCACCACCGAGGCCGGTTCGACAGCCGCCGGCAGGTCCCACCGTGCGCAGGCGTCGGCCACCAGCTCCCGGGCGCGCCGGCAGGCCGCCGCGACCGGTTCGAGTCGGACCCGCATCCGAGGTACGGCCGAGGCGTCGGCCACCCGGGCCGCCTCGTCGCAGTCGTGGCGCACCGGCACCACCCGCACGGCGGTGGAGGCGGCCAGCGACGCGGCCGGATGCGGATGCGGCGCGCAGATCACCAGCGGCACCACCGGCCAACCCTCGGCCCGGCGCGCCGCCGCGGCGAACACCGCCACGGCCAACTGGTCGTGCACGGTCAGCCCGGTCAGGTCGACCACGAGCGCATCGGGCTGGGCGGCCAGGCAGCGCTCCAGCACGGCGTACACCTGGCGGGTGGTGGTCAGGTCGAGGCCGCCGGCGACGCGGACGACGGTGACCGGGGTCGCGTCGTCCACATCGCAGGTGATCCGGCTCGTCATCTCCGCCCTCTTCCGCCGGTGTCGCAGAGCTGCCAACTACCCGGCGTCCGGCCGGCCGAAACAGCCCGCGCTGCCGGCTGGTCAGGCCGCGGCGACCCGACGGCGCGGCAGCCGGTGCCGCAGTTCGGCAAGCGGCGGACGCTCCTCGACGGTCACGTCGCTGACCACGATCTCCCGGTCGAGGTTCGGCAGCGCCTCGGAGCCACCCCGGCGGAACTGAGTCAGCAGGGCGCTGGGCAGCACATCCGGGCTGGCCCAGCCCCGCCGCTGCAACCGCGACCAGACGGTGAGCATGATCTGTGCGGACATCCGGCCCAGCGCCGCGGTGTCCTGGTGGCGGTGCTTGCGCTCGCCCAGGTCGACCTGGGCCAGCGCGTCCAGGCCGACGAGTTCGAGCAGATCGATGAGCATGGCGGTCTCGACGCCGTAGCCGGAGACGAACGGCACCTGCGCCAGCACCTCGCGGCGGCCCGCGTACTCACCGGCAAGCGGCTGGACGAAACCGGCCAGTTCCGGCCAGAACAGGTTGAGCATGGGACGGGCCATCAGCTCCGTCACCCGGCCCCCACCGTCGGCCTCCACCCCGGTCGTGCCGATCAGCGGCCGATGGTAGAAGCCCTTCACGAAATCCACCGACGGGTCGGTGAGCAGCGGGCCGAGCAGCCCGGTGACGAAGTGCGGGCGGAACTCCCGCAGGTCGGCGTCGACGAAGGCCACCACGTCGCCCTCGGCGGCGGCCAGGCCGGCCCACAGCGCGTCGCCCTTGCCGGTCAGCCGCGGCAGACCGTGGGTCATCGCGTCCTGGCTGACCACCTCCGCGCCCGCGGCCCGGGCCACCTGCGCGGTCCGGTCGGTCGAACGGGAGTCCACCACGATCAACTCGTCGACCAGCGGCACCCGGTCCACCAGGTGCTCGCGGATGGTCGACACGATCGCCCCGACGGTGGCCTCCTCGTTGTGGGCCGGCAACACCACGCTGACCCGGCTGTCCCCCTTCGCCCGCAGCAGCCGTCGGGTCGGCCAGTCGGCGGCGGAGCTGGTCCGATAGGTGGCCCAGGCCTCGACCACCGGCGAGACCGCAGATTCGGTGTTCCGCACAGGCACCCCCATCGCGCCGAAGACCGGGAGTGGGATTTCCCGGCACCCGGCTAGCTAACCGGATCGATCCCACCAGCTTGATCACGGCCCTGAACCGGGCACGTTCCCGGTTGATGAACGTTTGATTGCGGTGCTGCCACCGCGAAGCTTCGGCCCTGCTCATCGAACCATCCCGGCGGCCCCGGCAGTCGATCACGGCACCGGTCGGCGGTGCGGCGGGACGGCCCGGCAGACAGCGCGGAACGGAAGGCACGCCGGGGAGGGCGCGAAAGGAGCCTTCGGTCGCGTACCGTTGCCGCTCATGGGTGTGTCGCAACGGTTGAAGACCAGGTTCCGCCGGTTCCTCCAGCGCCCGGGGACCACGGTAGATCTGGCCCCGCTGGAGAAGCTGCTGCCGGCCATCGAGGCCCGCGAGGAGAAGGTTCAGGCCTTCGACGACGCGGAGCTGACCGAGGCGGCAGGGGTGGCCTCGACCTACGAGGAGATCTGTGCGCTCGGCCGTGAGGCCGCCCGCCGCGGGCTCGACCAACGGCCGTACGACGTGCAGCTGCTCGGCGCGATGTCGCTGCTGTCCGGCAAGGTCGCCGAGATGGCCACCGGTGAGGGCAAGACGCTGACCGCGGCGATCGCCGCGTACGGGCACGTCCGGCTCGGCAACGGCCCGGTGCACGTGCTCACCGTCAACGACTACCTGGCCCGCCGCGACGCCCAGTGGATGGAGCCGGTCTACACCCTGCTCGGGCTCACCGTCGGCTGGGTCAACGAGGCGTCGACCCCGGCGGAGCGGCGCGCCGCGTACGCCTGCGACGTGACCTACGTGGCGGTCAGCGAAGCCGGTTTCGACTTCCTGCGCGACCAGCTCGTCACCGACGTGGCCGACCGGGTCCAGCCGGCGCTGCGCACCGCGATCGTCGACGAGGCGGACTCGATCCTGATCGACGAGGCCCGGGTGCCGATGGTCCTCGCCGGCTCGGTCGCCAGCGAGCAGGACCCGGTGCACGCCGCCGCCGCGCTGGTGCGCGGCCTGCGCAAGGGCAAGCACTACACGGTGGCCGAGGACGGCCGCAGTGTCGCCTTCACCTCCGCCGGCCTGGCCGCCGTCGAGGCCAAGCTCGGCATCGACCTGTACGACGAGGAGAACGTCGAGCAGCTCTCCGCGGTCAACGTGGCGTTGCACGCGCACGCCCTGCTGCACCGCGACGTCGACTACATCGTCCGCGACGGCACCGTCGAGTTGATCGACGAGATGCGCGGCCGGGTGGCCCAGCGCCGCCGCTGGCCCGACGGGCTCCAGGCGGCGGTCGAGGCCAAGGAGGGCCTGGACGCCACCGCCGAGGGTGAGGTGCTGGGCACCATCGCCGTGCAGGCGTACATCGGTCTCTACCCGACCGTGTGCGGCATGACCGCCACCGCCGTGCTGGTCGGTGACCAGCTGCGGGAGTTCTTCGGGCTGGAGGTCGCGGTGATCCCGCCGAACACCCCGTGTGTACGGGTGGACGAGCCGGACCGCATCTACGCCACCCGGGCGGAGAAGGAGGAGGCGCTGATCGACGAGATCCAGCGCTGCCACGCCGCCGGGCGGCCGGTGCTGGTCGGCACCCTGGACGTCAAGGAGTCCGAACAGTTGGCCGCCGGGCTCAACGCCGTCGGGGTGCCCTGCGTGGTGCTCAACGCCAAGAACGACGACGAGGAGGCGGCGATCATCGCCGAGGCCGGTGCCCACGGCGCGGTGACCGTCTCCACCCAGATGGCCGGCCGGGGCGTGGACATCCGGCTCGGCGGCAGCGACCAGGTCGACCGGGAGCAGGTCGCCGAACTCGGCGGCCTCTACGTCATCGGCAGCGGCCGGCACGACAGCCGCCGGGTCGACGACCAGCTGCGCGGGCGGGCCGGCCGGCAGGGTGACCCGGGTGGTTCGGTCTTCTTCGTCAGCCTGGAGGACGACCTGGTCGTGCGGCACGCCGGCGACACCGTTCCGCCGTCGCCCCGGATGAACGCCGACGGTCTGGTCACGGACCCGCAGGTCGACTACGCCGTGGAGCACGCCCAGCGGGTCGCCGAGGGCGTCAACCACGAGATCCACCGCAACACCTGGCGCTACAGCGTGGTGATCGAGCAGCAGCGCAAGGCGCTGGCCGAGCGTCGGGAACGACTGCTGACCAGCGACGTCGCGGCGCTGATGCTGCTGGACAAGATGCCGGAGAAGGCCGGCGAGATGGACGAGGACCTGCTCGCCCGGGTGGCCCGGTCGATCGCCCTCTACCACCTCGACCGGCTCTGGGCCGACCACCTGGCCGAGCTGTCGGAGGTCCGCGAGGGCGTACACCTGCGCGCCCTGGGCCGACTGGACCCGCTGGACGAGTTCCACCGGTCGGCCGTGCCGGCCTTCACCAACCTGGTCCCGGAGATCGAGGCGCGCACCCTGGCCACCTTCACCGAGACCGAGTTCGACGAGGACTGGCAGCCGGACGCGGCGGAGCTGGTCCGGCCGAGCGCCACCTGGACCTACCTGGTGCACGACAACCCGTTCGGCTCCGAGCTGGACCGGCTGATCGCCTCGGTCGGTCGGCGGCTCAGCGGGGGCGGCGGGCGCTGACCCGTACCCACTGATCCGGTCGCGGCCCCTCCCAGCGGTACCCGTACCCTGGGAGGGGCCCCGCTTTGCACCGTTTCGACCGTTGTTGCAGCGGGTAGTAGGGCGGGTCGTCACGTCAGGGCTGCCGTCGGAGCTGCCCTCGTGCCCGGCCGTAGCGAGGAGGAGACCGTGAGGACGCTGACCAGGCGTACGGGGGCTTCGGGTCGGTGAACCTGGAAACGAGTCCACCGTTGGCGGAGACCCTCGGTGTGCTGGAGACGGCGGCCCTGTTGCGGGAACTGACCGCCGGGTTGATCGCCTTGGACGACTTCGACGAGGCGCTGTCCGCCCTGGTGCGCATCACCCGGGACGCCATCGCGGGGGTCAACTGGTGCGGGTTCACCGCCCTGCGGGCCGGTGAAGCGGCCGGAGTGGCCGCCTCCGACGCGCCGATGAGCGGGCTGGACGACCTGCGCTACGGCGCGGACACCCCGGCGATGGACGCGATCCGGCTGCGGGAGATGGTCCGCGCGGAGAACCTCGCCACCGAACGCCGCTGGCCGGACTGGACGGCCCGGGCCGGGGAGTTCGGCGTACTCGGGGTGATCTCCGCACCGGTCGACGTCGACGAGCAGGTGATCGGCGCGATCAACCTCTACGCCAGCCGGCCGGACGAGCTGACCACCGGCCACCAGCTCACCGCCATGCTCCTCGCCGAACACGCCGGCCTGCTGCTCGCCGCCGTACGGGACCGGCAGCGCCGCAGCGCGCAGGCCGACGCCCAGGACGTCGCGTTGCTCGGTGACGGCGTGATCGGCCAGGCCATCGGGGTGATCATGACGCAGCGCGGCTGCCCGCCGGAGGACGCCCTCGAGGTGCTGCGCAGTGCGGCATCGTCGTTGTCGATCCCACTGCGGCAGGTGGCCGAGCGGCTGGTCAGCACCGTCTCCCGACCACGAGACAACTGAGCAGCGCTCTCGTTTCGCCGCGGTGGCACCCGGGTAGCACCCTGGACTGGTGAGCTGATTCCAATCCAGGGGGACCGATGCAGAGCCGACTGCGGGTGCAGGGGCACCCCATTCAACCGATGCTTGTGACGTTCCCGTACGGGCTCTTCGTCTGCGCGACCATCTTCGACTTCGCCCAGGTGGTCGGCGGCCCCGCCCTACTCGGCGAGGTCGGCTACTGGACGGTGGTGGCCGCTCTGGTGGCGGCGGGACTGACCACGATGGCCGGCATGGTCGACCTGTGGGACGTGCCGCCGGACCGGACCCGTCGCACCGCGATCAGCTTCAACCTCGTCAACGCCGGGATGGCCGGGCTGTTCCTGCTCTCCTGCCTGGTACGGGCGGACGCGCCGAACCGGGGCGCCACCGCCGTACTGCTCGTCGTCGAGCTGCTCGCGCTGGCCGTCGGCGGTCTCGGCGTGGCGCTGGGCGCGCGGCTGATGCGCCACTACGAGCCCGGTCGGGCCGAGCCGACCAGCTTCGACGCCCTCCGCGGCACCGGCAGGCCGCGCAGCGCCGCCGCGCCCCGTGGTGCCGCCGTCCTGGGTGGCGTCGACGCCCGGAACGTCGAGATCGTCCGCCCCCGCCCGTAGCGCGCTGCGCCCGGTCCTTGAACGCGGCTTGGTCGTGAACGCGGCCGGGCCGTGAACGCGGCCGGGTCCTGAATGCGGCCGGGAAAAGGCGTTGCCACAGTCGAGGCATGCCGGAGAAGCTGAGCCCGTGTCCGGGGAAGCGAGCTTCGACGAGTTGGTCGCCGACGGTGCCGCCGCGTCGGTCGATGGCTGGGCCTTCGACTGGCTCGCCGGGCGGGCCACCGAGGAGCGCCCACCCTGGGGGTACGCCCGCCTGATGGCGGCGCGGATGGCGACCGTCGACGCGGCGCTGGACATCGACACCGGCGGGGGAGAGGTGCTCGCCGAGGTACCCCACCCGCCCCGGCTGCTGGTGGCGACCGAGGCGTGGCCGCCGAACGTGCAGGTGGCTCGGGCCAGGCTCCGCCCGATCGGGGCGAGCGTGGTCGCGGTGAGCCCTGATGCGCCATTGCCGTTGCGCAGCGACACCTTCGACCTGGTGGTCAGCCGGCATCCGGTACGCACCGACTGGCCCGAGGTGGCGCGCGTGCTGCGGCCCGGTGGCACGTTCCTGTCCCAGCAGATCGGGCCGGGCACCGTACGCGAACTCAGCGAGGCGATCCTCGGGCCGCTGCCGCCACCGGCCCACCGGCACCCGGAGCAGGCGGTCGCCGACGCCGAGGCGGCCGGGCTGACCGTTGTCGACCTGCGTACGGCCACCCTGCGTACCGTGTTCCACGACGTCGGCGCCGTGGTCTGGTTCCTGCGCAAGGTGATCTGGACGGTGCCCGGCTTCACGGTTGCGGCGCACCGGCCGGCGCTGGCCCGGCTGCACGAGCGCATCCGCACCGAAGGCCCGTTCGTCGCCCACGCCCAACGTTTCCTCATCGAGGCCCGGCGCTAGCCCGGCACCGACGGACGGGGACAGGGCTCAGTCGGTCATAAATCAGCCGCGTTGATCAGGGTCAGCCGCGTTGGTCAAGCGGGGCGCAGCAGGGTGAGCATCTCCGACAGGTCGAAGAACTGGGCGGTTTCGACGGCGGACGGGTTGCCGTGGTCGGGGTCTGCGCCGGCGGTGAGCAGGGCGCGTACCGCGTCACCGCTGCTGCGGAAGACCGCCGCGGCCAAGGCGGTCTGGCCCCGGTCGTTGGTCCGGGTGTGGTCGGCGCCCCGATCGAGCAGCGCGGCCACCGTCTCCGGGTGGGCGTGGTACGCCGCCAGGATCAGTAGCGTGTCGCCCTTCTCGTTGGTCAGGTTGACCGGCAGCCCCGCATCGACGTATCCGGCCAGTTCGGCGGTCGCGCCGTCGCGCGCCAGGTCGAACATCCGGTGCGCGAACTCCAGGGTCTCGGCGTCGAGTTCCTCGCTCACCGGCTCAGGCTAGTCGGCGTCGGCACCCTCCCTCATCCCGAGTGGACGCAAGGTCGCGCTCGATCCGGGATCGAGTGGCCCCGGTCGCGCCACCAAGCCACTCGATCCCGGATCGAGCGCGATCATGAAGGAGTGTCCCAACATGTAAGATTACCTACTAAGCCTATAGGGTTTACCGCCTAGGCTGGTGGGTGACCACAGCCGTTGAACCTCGTGAGGAAGTCATGCGCGCTCAGCCTGTCTCCGAGCGGTCGGACCTGCTCGCCGTCGCCCGGCGCTGGGCCGGCGACCCGGCGAGCTGGCCGGTGCCGCTGCGCTTCGACCCGGCCAGTCGGTGGTACGCCCGGCTCGCCGCCGACGACGACCACGAGGTGTGGGCGTTGAGTTGGCTGCCCGGTCAGGGCACCGATCTGCACGACCACGGGGGCTCGTCCGGTGCCTTTCTGGTCGCCTCGGGGGTGCTGACCGAGGAGACGGTCAGTGGCGGGCGGCTGCGCCCGCATCTGCTCGACGCCGGCTCCGGCCGCCGCTTCGGCCCTCGACACGTGCACGTGGTGACCAACCGGCACGCCGAACCGGCGGTCAGCGTGCACGTCTACCGCCCGGCCCTGCGTCGGATGACCCGCTACCACCTCGACGAGGGTCGGCTGAGGGTTGCCGAGGTGGCCGAGGCCGGCGTGGCATGGTGAACCCCCCTGGCGCCAGCCGACACACCTGGAAGGAACGATGATGCCGCAGACCGACCCCGCCGCCCACTGTCCGGTACCGCCGCCGGGCTCCCGGGGGATCGACGAGATCCTCCGCGCCGCCCGGGCCCGGCTGGACCGCCTCGACCCGGAGCAGGCGCACCTGGCGTACCGGGCGGGGGCGCTGCTTGTCGACATCCGGCCGGCCGCGCAACGGGCCGCGCACGGGACGGTGCCCGGCTCCCTCGCCGTCGAGCGCAACGTGCTCGAGTGGCGCTTCGACCCGCGTTGCCCAGCCCGGCTGCCGCAGGCGGTCGGCTACGACCTGCCCGTGGTGGTGCTCTGTCAGGAGGGCTACACCTCGTCCCTGGCCGCCGCGTCGTTGCAGGATCTCGGCCTGTTCCGGGCCACCGACGTGATCGGTGGCTTCGCCGCCTGGCGGATCGCCGGCCTGCCGGTGCTGGGCCCCACCCCACCGATCCGCCCGTCCACTCCCGCGCCCCCGGCGACCGCCGGTCGGGTGTCCCACTGATCAGCCACGCCCACCCGGCGTGGCGGAGTCCCCCAGGAGGCCGCCGTGTCCGTCGTCGCCATCAGCCCGCGCCCACACCCGTCCGGCCGTACCAGCCGTAACCGCCTCGTCCGGCGGCGCGCCAACCCGACCCTGACCATCACCGTCGACCTTGCCGCCGCAGCGACGAGCCCGCGACTGAATCGGCTGCTGGAACTGCTCGGCGAACTGGCCGCCTCGGGCGAGGGAAGGCTGTCACACGACGCCGCCGACCACCCGCCGATCACGGCTGATCCGAGCGTCATCCGCATCCTCACCGGACCCCGCAGCGTCCAGCAGGGCGACCGGGTGGTCCCGCTGACCCGGATCGAGTACGACCTGCTGCTGTTCATGGCCGAGCGGCCCCGGCGGGTCTTCACCCGGCTCCAGTTGCTCAACCAGGTCTGGGGTTACGACCACGCGGTGGCGCGCACCGTCGACGTGCACGTCCGTCGGTTGCGCGCCAAGCTCGGTGTCGACACGCCGTTGCTGACCACCGTCCACGGTGTCGGCTACCGCCTGGCCGACGAGGCCCGGGTGAGCGTCGAACGCTGATTTCCGCCGCGGTGGGCCGTGCCACGCCGTCCCGCACGAAAGGTGAACTCCGGTGTCGACCCCCCGTATCGGGTCAAGTTGGCGACTCTGCTGTAATCATCTGGCCTCGTACGCAGAGCGAGCATCCGGCTCCGAAGTGTCGGTCAATTGTCACATTCACACAACGCAGCCGCCCCTTGACCCGCACACCGACGCCGGGAAGCATCGATAGAGCGGCGTCCCGGGGCCGTGGGGAAAACCCGGACCAGCCTAGGAGGACCATGTCGGTCAGCCCCGCTTCGTCGCGCGCCGGATGGCATACGTCCCAACCAGCGGTCCCCGGTCGGCCACCGGGCGGCCAACGCCGTCCGACCAGCACAGCCGCTCCGGTCATCACCGTCACCCTGTCGATTCCGCTGGCCTGTGAGGAGTCGCTGACACCGGCCGCGCGTCAGCTGCTGGAGGCGGCCCGGGAGCTGCTGGAGCACGGCGAGGGCACGATCATCAGCGGTGGCCCGGTGGTGCCCGAGCGGCGCACCGAGGTCGTGCCGGCGGGGCGGACACCGGCCCGGCCGCTCGCGCCGACCATCCCGAGCCTGCACATTCTGGCCTCCTCACGATCGGTGCTGCGCGACGGCGAGCCACTGCCGCTGACCCGGCTCGAATTCGACCTGCTGCTGCATCTGGTGGTGCATCCGCGCCGGGTGTTCACCCGGCTCCAGCTGCTCAACGCGGTCTGGGGTTACGAACACGCGGGGGTGCGTACGGTCGACGTGCACGTGCGCCGGCTGCGCGGCAAGGTCGGGGTGGACGTACCCCTGGTCACCACGGTCTACGGCGTCGGCTACCGGCTGGCCGACGAGGCCCGGGTCACCCTCGACCAGACCGGCTGAGCGCTCGCGTCGGGCGGTCGGCGGCGGTGACGGTCGGACGCCGGGCACGATTGTCGGATGCGTGTGCGTCCCATCTCACCGCAGCGACTGGTCACCGAACTGGCGCAGCGACTCGCCGACACCGAGTCGGCGGCGCGGCTGCGGGTCGCTGTGGACGGTCCCGCCGCCGCCCGTCCCGAGGAGTTGGCCGCCGCCCTGGTCGACCCGCTGCGGGCGTACGGCCGTCCGACCCGGCACATCCGCACCGACGATTTCCTGCGCCCGGCGTCCGTACGCCTGGAACATGGCCGGACCAACCCGGACGCCTACTACGAAGGCTGGGTCGACGAGGCCGGGCTACGTCGGGAGGTGCTCGACCCGGCGGGGCCGGCGGGTGACGGGCGGATCCTGCCCTCGCTCTGGGATGCCCGGGCCGACCGGGCCAGCCGGGCGGCGTACGTCGAGGTGCCGCCCGGCGGGGTGGTCTTGATCAGTGGCGCCTTCCTGCTCGGCGGAGGATTGCCCTTCGACGTCACCGTGCATCTGGAGATGTCCGCTGCCGCGCTGAGTCGACGTACCGCTGCCGAACTGGCCTGGACCCTGCCCGCGTACGCCCGGTACGCCGAGGAGGTCGCACCGGCCACCTTCGCCGATCTGGTGATCCGGGTGGACGACCCGCGTCACCCGGCGATCGTGGAATCCGCCGACGACCCGGTTTGATCCCCGGGAAGCGGGGGTAATCGCGGGGCTCACAGCGCCCGGGTGATCACCCGCCTGGGCGGTATGACCGGGTGGGGTGGTCCCGCCCGTGATGACGATGATGCCCAGGAAGGCAGGCAGCCATGCTCGTCCACGACACGGTCGGCACGGGCCGATCCCAGGCGGAGATCGACCAGATTCGACTCTCCCTTCAGGCCCGCTACGCCGAACTGTCCGAGGAGTACGAGCAGGCCGTGCAGCAGAGCCAGGTGCTCCGGCTGGTCGAGGTCGGCGACACCGCGGGCGACGACCAGGCCGACAGCGGCACCAAGACCGCCGAGCGGGACACCGCGCAGTCGCTGCTGCGCACCATCCTGGACCGGCGGGCGCAGTTCGAGCATGCGCTGACCCGGCTCGACGAGGGCACCTACGGCTTCTGCGAGGGCTGCTCGGCTCCCATTCCGGTGGAACGACTGGAGATCTTCCCGTCGGCGACCACCTGTGTGACGTGCAAGCAGACCCGGGAGCGTCGGGCCGCTTGAGCCGCAGGTTGCCGGTCGGTCCGGGACGCGGTGCACTTCACCCATGGGCGAGATCGCAGTGGGTACCGCCTCCTGGACCGACCGTACGCTGCTCGACTCGGGGTGGTACCCGCAGACGGCGGACACGCCGGAGAAGCGGCTGGCCTACTACGCCCGGCAGTTTCCGCTCGTCGAGGTCGACGCCACCTACTACTCGCCGCCGGCCGAACGCACCGCCGGGCTCTGGGCCGAACGCACCCCGCCCGGCTTCACCTTCAACATCAAGGCGTTCAGCCTGCTCACCGGCCACCCCACCAAGGTCAGTGCGATCTACAAGGACCTGCGGCCGGAGACCGACAAACGCAACCTCTACCCGGACGACCTGCCGCCGCAGGCGTACGAGGAGGTCTGGACCCGGTTCCTCAGCGCCCTGGACCCGCTGGTCGAGGCGGGCAAGCTCGGCGCGCTGCTGTTCCAGTTCCCGCCCTGGTTCACCATTCGCCGGGACAACAAGCAGTACCTGCTGGAGGTGACCCGGCGCTGCGCGCCGCTGCGTCCGGTATTCGAGTTCCGGCACGCCTCCTGGTTCGACGGGGACAACGCCACCGAGACCCTCGACTTCCTGCGCGAGCACCAGTTGGCGTACGTCGGCGTGGACATGCCGCAGGGGCACCGCTCGTCGGTTCCGCCGGTGCTGGCGGCCACCTCGGATCTCGCGGTGGTCCGCTTCCACGGCCACAGCGACAAGTGGACCAGTCGGGACATCCACGAGAAGTTCGGCTACCGCTACTCCAAGCGTGAACTGGCCGACTGGGCGCCCCGACTGCGCGAACTGGCCGACCAGACGCAGCAGACCCACGTCCTGATGAACAACTGTTACCGGGACTACGCCCAGGTCAACGCCCAGCAACTCCAGGCGCTGCTGACCGAGCCCGACTGAACCGCCCGCGCAACCGCTGTCATCTCACCCGCGCAGGGTGAGGATGGGTCACCTTCGACAGGCGGAAGGTGGTGGTAGCGGAGATCGTCCGCGCGAGACGACCGGAAGGTGGATGGCGATGACGGTGGTACTGCATCGACGGCGCGACGCCGTCCTGCGCGTCGTCGGGGACCGCGACCAGGCTCGACGGGCACCCCGCTTCGGGCGGGCCAGCCCGATCCGGCCACGGCCCGGTCCGACGGGTCCGCCGCGACGTCACGACGATCGACGCTGGGAGACCGACCTACGGGGGTGGACAGATGGCTGAGCAGTTCCAGTCGGCAATTGAGTCCTCGGTGGACAAGACCAACCTGATCCTCAAGGACATCGAGCAGGCGTACGGCTGGCCGAAGGCGCAGCGCAACCAGTCGTACGCGGCACTGCGCACCGTGCTGCACCTGCTGCGTGACCGGATGCCGGTGCAGGAGAGCGTGGAGTTCTCCGCGCAACTGCCGATGCTGGTGCGGGGCATCTACTTCGACGGCTGGCAGCCGGAGAACGTGCCGATCAAGCTCAACCGGGACGACTTCCTCTACGAGGTCCGGCAGGGCTTCCCCTACGACGCGGAGGGTGGCCCGCAGCGGGTGGTCCAGGTGGTGCTGGAAACCCTGCGTCGGCACATCACCCAGGGCGAATGGGACGACGTGCGGGCCACCATGCCCGACGACCTCGTCCAGATCATGCCCTGACCGTCGCGGGTTCGCGGCGCGCCGCCCGGCTCATCCGGACGGCGCGTCCGGCACCCCGGCCCAGCTCAGCCGTATCGACCCGGCCTACCAGAGGTCGAAGTGGAACACCTCGAACGAGGTGCCGTAGCGCACGCCCAGCCGGGTGCCGACCGGGCGGGCACCGCCCTCCAGGAACTCCTGCGCGTCGAAGCTGCCGTCACCCAGCCCGGTCAGGTACGCCTCGTGCGCCAGCAACGACGCCACACCCTTGTCGAACGTCTCGGTGGTGTCGACCCCGTGCTTCGATCGGGGCGAGGAAGCCGCCCAGACCTGGCGTACGCCGTTCCACGGCTCGACGCCGTCGATCAGCTGCTCCGGGAAGATCCACCGGTTGCCGGCGTCGCGTACCGCGTCCAGGGTGGCCCGCCCGACCGCGATGTGGTCGGCCTGGTTGAGGGTGAGCCCGCCGTCCCAGGTCTCCCGGAAGTTGTTGGTGATCACGATGTCCGGACGGTGTCGACGGACCACCGCGGCCAACTCCCGGCGCAGGGCCACGCCGTACTCCAGAATCCCGTCGGGCAGGCCCAGGAAGTCGACCGTGTCCACGCCGACCAGCGCGGCGGAGTCGCGTTGCTCCTGCTCGCGTACCTGTCGGGCGCGTGCCGGTGGCATCCCGTCGATGCCCGCCTCGCCGCTGGTGACCAGACAGTAGACCACCTGTTTGCCCTGTCCGGTCCAGCGCGCGACGGCGGCTGCGGCACCGAATTCGAGGTCGTCGGGATGAGCCACGATCGCCAGGGCGCGCTGCCAGTCCTCGGTCACCGGCTCCAGCGGTTCCAGTGCTTCGGTCATCGCCACCTCCGTTTTGATCGGCTCGGTCCCATCTTGTCACCGGGTCAGGCCCGCAGCAGCCCAGCGGCCTGGTGGCGGGAGACCACCGGGGTGGCATCGCCCGGTAGTGCCGAGCGCGGCGAAGCGGGCGTGTCGCGGGGCACCGGCGTCTACGGTGGGTTGCACTGGTTTAGAGAAGATCGCGCGCGGGGTACCACGCGCGGCACGGCACACCCCACCGATGGCGGGGTCGGGTTCATCCGAGGGAGCACGATGCCACTCAACGACGACGACATCCAGAGCACCAGCGGCGGCGGCCTGGAAGGCCCGGCCGACGGCGGCGCGACCCCCGGCCAGCACGACGGCGGCGCCGATGGCAGCGCCGAGGGTCCGGCCGATGGTGGTGCGATGCCGGGTCAGCACGACGGTGGTGCGGACGGCAGCGCCGAGGGTCCGGCCGATGGTGGCGCGACGCCGGGTCAGCACGACGGTGGCGCCGACGGTGCCGCCCGGTAGCCGAGCACGATGACGCAACTCGATCCGCCGGGCGGCACGGTCCGCCCGGCGGTGGCGTACCCGTCCGCGCTGGCGCGCTGTGTCAGCGTCGAGCCGGAGAAGTTCGCCACCGCCTACTGGGGACACACACCGCTGCTGTCCCGCGCCGCCGAGCTGCCCAACCCGGCCGGCTTCACCGACCTGCTCAGCCCGGACGACGCCGACGAACTGCTCAGCCGGCGTGGTCTGCGTACCCCGTTTCTGCGGGTTGCCAAGGACGGCCAGGTGCTGCCGGCGGCGCGCTACACCGGCGGCGGCGGGGCCGGCGCCGAGATCGGCGACCAGGTCCTCGACGAGAAGATCCTTCAGCTGTACGCCGGCGGCGCCACCCTGGTGCTTCAGGGTCTGCACCGCAACTGGCCACCACTTGTCGACTTCACCCGCGAGTTGAGCCTCGCGGTGGGGCAGCCGTTGCAGGTCAACGCCTACCTCACTCCGCCCGGCAGCCAGGGCTTCGCCACCCACTACGACACCCACGACGTGTTCGTGCTCCAGGTCGACGGGCGCAAACACTGGCGGATCCACCCGCCGGTGCTGCCCGACCCGCTGGAACGCCAACCGTGGGGCGGGCGGGCCGACGAGGTCACCGCCACCGCCCTGGGACCGGCCGCCCTGGACGTGGTGCTCGAACCGGGTGACGCGCTCTACCTGCCGCGCGGCTGGCTGCACAGCGCCCAGGCCCAGCAGTCCAGCTCGCTGCACCTCACCGTCGGCATCCGGGCACTGACCCGGTACGCCCTGGTCGAGGAGTTGCTCGCGCTGGCCACCGAGGACCGCCGGCTGCGGGCCACCCTGCCCTTCGGCATCGACCTGGCCGACCCCGAGGCGATCGAGCCGGAACTCACCGAGACCGTCGAGGCGCTGCGCGACTGGTTGTCGCACGCCGACCCGGCTGCGGTGGCGGGCCGGCTGCGGCAGCGGGCCTGGTCGGCGTCGCGTCCCGCCCCGATCCGTCCCCTGGCGCAGGCCGCCGCGCTGGCCACGTTGACCGTCGACAGTCACGTCACCGTCCGGCCGGGCCTGCGCTGGCAGCTCACCGCCACCGGTGACCAGGCCACCCTGCGCCTGTTCGACCGCACCATCACCCTGCCCGCGTACTGCGAACCCGCCGTACGCGCCCTGCTCACCGGCGAGATCACCCGCGTGGGTGACCTCCCCGCCCTGGACACCGACGCCGACCGCCTCACCCTCGCCCGCCGCCTCCTCCAGGAAGCCGCCCTGATCCCTGGCTAGGGTTCGGTGAGGGTGATCCGCCAATCGTTGCTGCGCATCAGGATGCCGCTGCCCGGCGGGTACTCGAAATCGCACGGGCCGAGGAGAGTGAAGCCGAGGCGACGGCAGAGTGCGTTGGAGGCGGCGTTCTCGACCGACGGGAACGCGTGCAGATGATCGGGTGCGTCACGGTGGCGGGCAGCCTCGCGCAGCATGCCGAACCTCCCCACCCTCTCCCCTCCCACCCCTCCCCGGCAGATCACGCGCCGATCTTGCACTTTCGGTCGCCGACTTGCCCCCGTATGCCCCTTTCGCGGCGACACAAAGTGCAAGATCGACGGGGCGCGGGGGTGGGGGCCGGGGCG
>NZ_PNOZ01000096.1:0-20858 GCF_002879555.1 Verrucosispora sp. ts21
GGGTGGGGGGTGGTGAGGAGGAGGTGGCCTTCGCCGGTGATGGTGGTGGCGGTGCCGGTGAGTTCGGTGCCGTCGGGGAGCAGGGCGCGGACTTCGCGGCCGACAGTGGCGCAGACCTTCAGGTACGCCTCGCGCAGGCCGCTTGCGGTCGCGTCGCCGCCGGCGGCTCGCCAGCGGGCATACCACTCGGCGAGTGAGCGGAGCAGTGCGCGCAGGAGTGGGTCCCGGTCGGTGGCTGTCGCACCGGCCAGTTGCAGCGAGGTGGCTCGCAGACCTGTCGGGTTCTCCGGCAACTCGTCGGCGCGCAGCGTGACGTTCAGCCCGATGCCGAGCACGACGGCGGGCGGGTCACCGAACTCGGGGCCGGGCACCGCCTCGGCGAGGATGCCGGCGCACTTCGCCCCGTCGATCAGCAGGTCGTTCGGCCACTTCAGGCTGGCGTCCAGCTCGGCCAACCGACCGACCGCCTCCACCAGCGCCACTCCGGCCAGCAACGGCAGCCAGCCGTACCCCGTCGGTGGTGCGGGTTGCCAGTCGCGGTCCGGCACCGCCTCCCCGGGCCGCAACAGCACGCTCGTCGCGATGCCCGCGCGCGGCGGCGACTGCCAGGTCCGGCCGCGCCGCCCTCGGCCGGCGGTCTGCCGCTCGGCCACCACCACCAGGCCCTCCGGCTCGCCGTCGCGGGCGGCCTCGGCGACATCGGCGTTGGTCGAGCCCGTCTCGGCGCGCAATTCCAGCCGCGCCCACGGACCGTACGGCGCGACCAGCGCCCGGCGCAGCCGCGCCGCCGACAGTGGCGGACGGTCCAGATCGGTGTACGGCGAGCCCGGCATCCCGTCAGCCTACGGTTTACCCCTCCTGCCGACCGCCGCCGACCTGAACCATCGTTATATTCCCTGGGTGACTACCGAGACCGGCAGCAACCTGCACAGCACCGCCGGCAAGCTGGCGGACCTGGCACGACGGGTCGACGAGGCGGTGCACGCCGGGTCGGCCCGAGCCGTGGAGAAGCAGCACGCCAGGGGCAAGAAAACCGCCCGTGAGCGGATCGACCTCCTGCTCGACGAGGGCTCCTTCGTCGAGTTGGACGAGTTCGCCCGGCACCGCTCCACCAACTTCGGCCTCGACCGCACCCGCCCGTACGGCGACGGTGTGATCACCGGCTACGGCACCATCGACGGCCGGCAGGTCTGCGTCTTCGCCCAGGACTTCACGGTCTTCGGCGGCTCCCTCGGCGAGGTCTTCGGCGAGAAGATCGTCAAGGTGATGGACCTCGCCATGAAGATCGGCTGCCCGGTCATCGGCATCAACGACTCCGGTGGCGCCCGCATCCAGGAGGGCGTCGTCTCGCTCGGCCTCTACGGCGAGATCTTCTTCCGCAACGTACGCGCCAGCGGGGTCATCCCGCAGATCTCGCTGATCATGGGTCCGTGCGCGGGCGGCGCGGTCTACTCCCCCGCGGTCACCGACTTCACCGTGATGGTCGACCAGACCTCGCACATGTTCATCACCGGCCCCGACGTCATCAAGACGGTCACCGGTGAGGACGTCGGCATGGAGGAGCTGGGTGGGGCCCGCACCCACAACAGCCGCAGCGGCAACGCGCACTACCTCGCCACCGACGAGGACGACGCGATCGACTACGTCAAGGCGCTGCTGTCCCACCTGCCGTCCAACAACCTGGACGAGCCGCCGGTCTTCCCGGTCGACGCGGAACTGGACGTCACCGACACCGACCGGGAACTGGACACCCTGATCCCGGACTCGGCCAACCAGCCGTACGACATGCACCGGGTGATCGAGCACGTGCTCGACGACGGGGAGTTCCTGGAGGTCCAGCCGCTCTACGCGCAGAACATGGTGGTCGGCTTCGGTCGGGTCGAGGGTCGGCCGGTCGGTGTGGTGGCCAACCAGCCCATGCACTTCGCCGGCACCCTGGACATCGCGGCCAGCGAGAAGGCGGCCCGCTTCGTGCGTACCTGCGACGCCTTCAACATCCCGGTGCTGACCTTCGTGGACGTGCCCGGCTTCCTGCCCGGCACCGGCCAGGAGTGGGACGGCATCATCCGCCGGGGCGCCAAGCTGATCTACGCGTACGCCGAGGCCACCGTGCCGAAGGTCACTGTGATCACCCGCAAGGCGTACGGCGGGGCGTACGACGTGATGGGCTCCAAGCACCTGGGGGCGGACCTGAACTTCGCCTGGCCGACCGCACAGATCGCGGTGATGGGCGCCCAGGGGGCGGTGAACATCCTCTACCGGCAGGAGTTGGCCGCCGCCGAGGACCCGGCCGCCGTCCGCGCCGAGAAGATCGCCGAGTACGAGGACACTCTCGCCAACCCGTACGTGGCCGCCGAACGCGGGTACGTCGACGCGGTGATCGCGCCGCACGAGACCCGTACCCAGATCGTCCGGGCACTGCGGGTGCTCCGCACCAAGCGGGAAACCCTGCCCCCGAAGAAGCACGGCAACATCCCCCTCTGACCCCTCTGCCCCTCTCCCCTCCCACCCCTCCTCCCCGCGCCCACCCCGCGCCCGCGATCTTGCAGTTTGGGTCGCCGCTCTGCGGCTTCTGCCCCTTATGCGGGGGCCAAAAGTGCAAGATCGCGGGGACGAAGGGGTGGGCAGGGGGGTCAGCAGGGGGGGTTGGCGGCTGTGCAGAGTCGTTGGGCGGCGATGGTGGCGACGCGGCGTAGCTCGGGGTCGGGGGCGTCGCGGTTGAGGGTCAGCACCGTGATGAGGTCGCCGACGCGCAGGACAGCGGTGGTGTCGGGGGGTGGGGGTTCCCGGGTTGCGCCGGTGTCCAGGTTGCGGGTTGCCGTGATGGTGTGCCGGATCAGCATCGCCTCGTCGCCGGCGAAGTCGCGGTCGGCCACCTCCCACCGGTGGTCCGCCTCGGCTCGGGCGATCCGGTCCTCCCACAGGACATCGCCGGTCGATCGCCAGTTCGCGCAAGGTGCGAGCACCTCGTCGAGCCGGCTGAAGAAGCCGGCGACCCGCTCCGGTGCGATCCGGTAGACGTCCTGGCTGAGCAGCACGTCGGCCGGCCGGCGGGCACCGTCCGCGCTCGCCCGCAGCAGGGTCTGCGAACGCGAGTACCGCGACGGCTCCCAGTACGCTGCCCGGCCCTGCTCCTCCAGGCAGACCGGCAGCAACTGGTCGATCTGCACCAGTTCACCGAAGCCTGCCTGACCGAGCGGCGGGTCAGTCATCGCCGTCAGGTCTGTCGGCTGCACCAGCGCCTCGTGCGGAATCTCCACGTACGCCGACGGCGACGCCTGCGGCTGCGGAACGGCAGCCGGTGACGCCCCGAGACGTAGCCCCGCGATCATCGGCCCGGCGGCCAGGAGCAGCACCGCGGTCGCCGCGCCCACCATGGCTCGACGCCGTCGTCGGCGGGCCCGCTCCCGCAGCACCGCAGGTTCCGGCCAGCGGACGTTCCGCAGGTCGTTGTGGAGTCGCTCGACGAACGTCATCTCGTCATGCACCGGGTGCCTCCTCCAGGTCAGAGACGGCGAGCAGTCCGGCGAGCGCGGTACGCCCCCGGGAAAGGCGGGCCTTGACCGTGCCGACCGGGGCCGAGGTCTGCCTCGCCACCTCGGCGACCGGCAGGCCGACCAGGTAGTAGAGCGCGATGGCGACCCGCTGTTCCTCGGGCAGGCGGCGCAGGGCGGCGACCACCTCGACGGTCTCCGTGCCCGGTGCGGGGACGCTCTCCACCGCGCCGTGCCGCAGGTACGCCCGAGCCCGACTGCGCAGGCTGCGCCACCGGCTCACCGCGAGCCGGCTGGCCACCACCCGTACCCATGCCTCAGGGTCGTCGTAGTGCCGCACCGTGGACCACCGTTGCCAGGCTCGGACGTACGCCTCCTGAACGGCGTCCTGGGCTTCGGCGAGGTCACCGGTGAGCACGTAGACGAAGCCGAGCAACCGTTGTCGGCTGCCCCGGTAGAAATCGTCGAACCCGTCGACGTCCGGCACCTGCCACCTCCCTGCGGGTCGTAGAGGACACGCACCAGGGGGTGGGTGCGGTTGCCACCGGCCGCGAACCGGCCGCGCCGGAGGGTCAGGTCACCACGTGATGCCGGCCTCCGCGAGCAGCGGGCCGGCCAGCATCAGACCGCCGACGACCAGCACCGCCAGGTTGACCAGACCGAAGAGGACGACCCAGAAGAACGCCGGAAACCCGGTGATCCCGGCCAACTGGTCGGCGTCGGAGGCGGGCATCCCCCGCCGGGTACGCAGCCGTTGCAGCTCGATCACCGGTCGCACGCCGCCGAGCAGCAGGAACCACACACTCGTCCAGGCGAAGGCGGCCTGCACCTGCGGGCTGGCGTACCACGAGACGGCGAGCACCACCCCGCCGGTGACCAGCAGCGACAGCACCCCGAACAGGTTGCGGATCATGACCAGCATGGCGAGCAGGAGGATCACCGCGAGCCAGAGCAGCAGCGTGATCCGGTTACCGGCCAACAGCCACGCCCCGCCCAGGCCGACCAGCGGTGGCGCGATATAGCCGGCGAGCAGGGTGAGCACCATGCCCGGACCGGTGGGCCGACCCGCGGACAGCGTCAGTCCCGAGGTGTCCGAGTGCAGCCGGATGCCGCGCAGCTTACGGCCGGTGAGCAGCGCGGCCAGAGCATGGCCGCCCTCGTGCGCGATGGTGATCGCGTTGCGGGCGACCCGCCACGGCAGCCGAGTGCTGACCACCAGCAGCGCGACCACGCCGGTGACCAGCACCAGCAGCGGGGGCGGGTCCGGCTGCGCGCCGACCAGGCGGTCCCAGAACTCCGTCATGCCCTCGATCGACACCATGGGGCGCGAGCCTACCGCCCGTGTTCCGGTGTCATTGCCGGGCCAACCGCCCGTTCGGTGTGAGACTGACCGGGTGGCGATCGGATCGGGAGGTGTACGCCGGTGAGCGCAGCCCCTCTGGAACCCCACGTCGGCCTCTGGACGGAGGACGACTACTTCGCCATGGGCGAGACCCATCACCGGATCGAGTTGCTCGACGGGAGCCTGATCGCGAGCCCTGCTCCGAGCCGACGGCATCAGCGAGTCGCCAGGCGACTGGCGAACAGCATCGAGGCTGCGGCGGAGGTCAACGACCTCTCGGTCTACGACGCGATCAACGTCCGGCTCGGCGTCGATCGCGTGGTGATTCCGGATCTCGTGGTCACCGGCGCCGATGACGAGGGGACGGTGCTGGACGCGTCAGAGGTGGTACTCGTGGGCGAGATCGTCTCGCCGGGCAACGCGGCCGCCGATCGGGTGCTCAAGATGCAGCTCTACGCGATCGCCCAGATTCCCTGGTACCTGCTGGTCGAGCAGGACGGTGACACCCACTCGCTGCGGCTGTACCGGCTCGACGGCGGGCACTACGTCGAGGATCAGGTGGCCAAGGCCGGGGAGACGTTGACTCTCGCCGAGCCGTTCCGCTGGCAGATCGATCCGGCCACCCTGTGCTGATCGCCAGGTGGGCTCGCACCACAAGCCGGACATCGAAAATTATCTTTACCTCTATTGCCTGGCCGAGCAGGCTCACCCAAAGATGACTGTCAATTGACTGTCGTCTCAGGAGGACGCCATGAGTCAGGTCAGGTCTTCGCTGCGTCGGCTGACCGCCGCCGCACTCACCGTGCTCGCCACCGCCGCCGCCGGGCTCGTCGCCACCGCGACCCCCGCCGCGGCGGCCACCGTGCCCGGCATCGACGTCTCGCGCTACCAGGGCACCATCAACTGGACAAGCGTGCGCAACGCCGGCATCCAGTTCGCCTTCATCAAGGCCACCGAGGGTACGAGCTACAAGGACCCGAACTTCAACACCAACTACGTCAACGCGTACAACGCCGGGGTGATCCGGGGGGCGTACCACTTCGCCCGGCCCAACATCTCCTCCGGCGCGGTCCAGGCCAACTACCTGGCCTCCAACGGCGGCGCCTGGTCGGCCGACAGCCGTACCCTGCCCGCCGCCCTGGACCTGGAGGCGAACCCGTACAGCGGCGGCTACTGCTACGGCCTGAGCACCACCGCGATGCGCAACTGGGTGCAGGACTTCCTCAACACCTACCGCTCCCGCACCGGCCGCTACGCGGTCATCTACACCACCACCAGCTTCTGGAACCAGTGCACCGGCAGCTGGAGCGGCCCGTGGAACAACCACCCGCTCTGGATCGCCCGCTGGTCCTCCTCCGTGGGTGCCCTGCCGGCCGGCGCGCCCTTCTGGAGCTTCTGGCAGTACACCGACTCCGGCAGCGTCCCCGGCATCAGCGGCGCGGTGGACCGCAACTACTGGAACGGCGACCGCAGCCGGCTGATCGCCCTGGCCAACAACACCTGACGTACGCCCCGACCACCGGCCGGCGTCCCGTGACCCTGCGGACGTCGGCCGATCGTCGGTGTAAGTGTCATGCGGCGTTCAGGCCGGACGTCGCTGTGAGTCGCAGGCGCGGCACTCAAGCCGCGCGATGCTGTCGCACAGGCCGGGCGTCGCTGTCGGTGCGTAAGGGCTCAGGCCCGTCGTCGCGAGGCGAGCGCGACCGGCACGCTCATGCCACCCCGGCGGGTGACGCTGCCTCGGCGGGTGAGGTGCCAGCCGGCGAGCGCGGCACCGGCCAGCGTCACCAGGCTCAGCAGGGTCGCCAGCACCGCGACTCCGGCGGCGGCGACCAGCAGTACGACGTTGCCGAGCACCACGAGCGTCCACAGTGCCAGCCGCGGTCGGGCATCCCTTCCTCGGTAACCCATCTCGGGCCTCCCTTCCGTCGTCGGAGATCAGATACCCCGAACGGCGGAGGGTCATGCCTGTCGATCAGTCCTGACGGTCGGGCACGAACTCCCGGAAGGCCGTCTCGAAGTTCGGCAGCTGCGCTTCCCACTCGCTTCTCGGCACTTCCCAGCGCAGCGCGAAACCGCGGTTGCTGGCGGTGACGAAGCCCCGGTTGCGGACTCGTAGCTCCACCCCGTTACGGGTCTGGTACCAGTCCCAGTCGCCGCAGGTACGCCACTTGCAGTCGAACGACCAGATGTCGATCAGCCGGTAGTTCTGCACGCCACGGACGTTCTTGCGGCCCGGCTCGAGCTGCCGCCAGGTGGCGGCGGCGTCCCGTCCCGGGCTGTCCGTGCGGTCGATGGTCAACTCGCTGACGCCGTTCGGGTCCCGGTACTTCACCCAGGTCCCGCCGGCGCTGCGCCGCCAGCCCTCCGGCACGGCCACCTTGAAGCCGACCGGATCGTTCCGCAGCGTCCAACCGGCCGGCAGCGCGCCGTTGGTCGGCGGCGCCGTGCTGGGCGTGGCCGACGGGCTGGGCGGTGCAGCGCTGGTCGGCGGGGCTGCGCTGGTGGATGGGGGCGCGGCCGGTTCGCTTGTCGCCGCCGTCGGCGTCCCAGAACTACTGGCCGCACCCGGCGACGTGCCGTCGTCACCACGGTCATCGCCGGTCAGCAGCGGCACCGCCACCACCAGACCAACCAGCAGCAGCGCAACCAGGGCACCGACGAGCAGACCGCGACGGTTGCGCTCCGAGCGCAGGAAGCCCGAGGTGAAGACGGAGCCGCGAGCCGGGGTCGGATCATCCGGCACCGACGGCATCAGCGAGGTCCGCTGCGGTACGACCCGGGTGTTGTCCTCAGCGGGCGCAGGAGCCACCCGGCGGGTCGCATCGGCGTCCGAGTGCACGGTCGACCGGTCCATCGTGGACGTCGAGCGGTCGACCTTCGCGGTCGACTCCGTACCGGTGCCCGCCGCTGCACCACCGGGAACAGCCGCCGCACCCGACTGGTCCGCCTCTCCCGCCCCGGCGGTAGCGCCCCCTCCAGCGGTAGCGCCCGAGTCGGCGTCGAGGCCGGACTCCGCTCCGCTGTCAGCCGTACCGCCAGCGGTTACGGGTGCCGAGTCGGTGCTCCGGGACGCGCCGGCATCGTTGTTCGTACCGGCCGCTTCGCCCTCGTCCACCGGGCTGTTCGCACCGGACACCAGGGCGGTGGGTGCCGCGTCCGAGCCTGCCGGTTGCGTCGCGTCGGAACCGACGGCGGCGTCCGCCCTGCTCGCCGGAGCGGCGTCGGCGGGGACCTTCGCCGTCGGCGCGGCGTCCGAGTGGCTCGAGGAGCCGACGGCGCCGGCGGCGGCGAGCGGGCCGGAAACCGGCGGCGTACGCGGGGCAGGCGGGCTGACCGGCGCGGACGGGGTCGCCGGTTGTTCCCCGGACGGCCGCGGCGCCGGCACCAACGGCGGGCGTGGCTCACGCGGCCCGTTCGGCCCCGGTCGGCGTACGCCGCCCAGCAGTGAGATGCTCCGGGCCCGCCGGCCGCTGGCCTTGCGGAGCATGCGCTCGGCGGACTCGGCGGTGATGCGTTCCTGGGGGTCCTTGCGGAGCAGCCCGGTGAGCACCGACTTGAGTGGCCCGGCGTTACGCGGCGGCGGCACCGGCTCGGTGGCCAGCGCGGCCAGGGTGGCGATCGCCGACGGCCGGGCGAACGGGGACTTGCCCTCCACGGCGGCGTAGAGCGTGGCACCCAGCGACCACAGGTCGGCCTCCGGCCCGGCGGTGCCGTCGCGGGCCCGTTCCGGTGCGATGTACGCCGGTGAGCCGAGCACCATGCCGGTGCGCGTGACGTTCGGGTCGCCGGGGATGGTGGCCAGCCCGAAGTCGGTCAACACCACCCGCCCGTCGGTGCCGAGCAGGACGTTGCCGGGCTTGACGTCGCGGTGCATGATGCCGGCCTTGTGCGCGGCCTTCAACGCGTTCAGCACGCCCAGGCCGATCTCGACCGCCTGGGCCGACGACACCGGCCCGTCCTCCGCGAGCGTGTCCTGCAACGAACGCGACGCGACGTACTCCATCACGATCCACGGGTCACCGTCGGTGCGGAGCACGTCGAAGATGCGTACCACGTTGATGTTGTTGAGCCGGGCGATGGCCCGCGCCTCGCGCAGCGAGCGTTCCCGCATCTCGCGGCGCTCGTCGTTGGTCAGACCCGGCGGCGGTACGAGTTCCTTGATGGCGACGTCGCGGTGCAGCACCTCGTCGCGCGCCTTCCACACCCGACCCATGCCACCCTGACCGAGCGGCGAGATGAGCCGGTACCGGTCGGCGACGAGTTGGGAGGCGGAAGCGTCTGACATCGCTGAGACGGTACCCGGCAGCGCTGACACCTACACCGTCGGCACGCCATTGTGCGACCAAGATCAAGGTGGCCACGTACCCTGAGCGGCATGTGTGGGGAAGAGCCGCTGTTGCGGATCGTGCGCGGTGTGCCGACCGCGGAGGAACTGGCCGCGCTGGTGGGCGCCATCGTCACCCGCCCCCGGGCCGCCGACCCTGCCCCGGCACCGACGTCGACGTGGGCCCGCAGCGGCCGACCGGGAAGCAACGGTCACCTGCCCGGTCCCGGCACCTGGCGCGCGTCCGCACTGCCCCGCTGACCGGCCCGTCGCTCCTCACCGAGCCGCTTCTCGGCTGTCGCAGGGGCTGTGACGGGGCAGCCGTGGGCGGCGTCACCCATTAACCTCACTCTGGGGAACCGGGCCGTGACGGTTGGGAGGGGCGATGATCCCTGAAGAGGATCGACAAGCGTCCTGGTTGGGCGGTTACCGCACCATCGAGGCGGACATCCGGCAGATGCGAGAATTCGCTGACCGGCTACGTGCCGAGGTGGAGAGCAACTACACCCCGCACCTGCGCTACATCGCCAGCGACATGCTCACCCAGGTGTCCAACCCCGCCGATGCCTTCATCGAGCTGGTGCAGTTCATGCGCGCACACTGGGAGACCCAGCAGGCCGCCACCAACGCCGTCTGGGGCGTCGGCCACACCACCGGCCACCTCGCGGAAGCCGCCCATCAGGTGGCGCTGCGCTACGGCGACACCGACGCCTTCTCCGCAGCCCGGGTCGCCGACATCGAACGCGCCCTCGCCCGACCCGGCATCACCGCCGCCCCGCCGACACCATCGCCGTCGTTCGTCGACCCCACCGGCCCCGACCAGCCCGGACCGGTGGTGCTGCCATGAGAGACGTGGGCGTCGGCCGCAGCGGTGGCCTCACCAACTGGTACCTGATGAACGTCGCCGACATGTGGGCCTGCGTGCAGGACCACCAGACCGAACAGCACTGGCGGCACGTCGCCGGCTGGCGCAAGGTATGTGACCTGGCCGGCCAGCACCTCACCCGGCTCAAGGCGTACCGCGACGGCCTGGCCCGAGCCTGGCCGCCGGAGACAAACGCCGCCGCCAAGGCGTACGTCGCCGAACTCGACGACCTGATCGACCAGGTGCAACGCACGCACGACGCCGCCTCCGCCAACCAGACCGCACTGTCCGCCGCCACCCAGGCCATCACCAGCACCCGCACCGAGTTGAGCAAGATCTACGAGGAGTACGCCCGCAAACTCCAGCAGAAGCGGACCTGGGAGACGATCGCCGCCGACCCCAAAGCCGCCGCCGGCAGTCGGGCCAGCGAACCCCCGGTGACCGATGCCGAACTCGAACGCCTCAACGTCCGAGCGCGCGGCATCATGTACGGCCTCAGCAGCGAACTCCAACAAGCCCAAGCAATGCTCCGCCAACCTCCCGTCGCGCCGCCTACAGGCAAACAGCCGTCCGACCCGAACGTCTATGGTGGCGGTACAACGGCCCCTGTAATTCCTCCGATCATCCCCGTGGCGTTACCTCTTCCAACCAGAGGGTCAAAGGTTCGAAGGCAGTCCCCCCATCTGGCACCAGCACCTAGCCCGAAAAGTCCTCAGATCGGCCCGGTCTTGGGTAACGCCTCGCCAAGCCCGGTGCTGGCCAATCCGGGTGAACCCAACCTTCGCACTCCAGCATCTCCCAGCACTAGCACGCCTCCGACTTTACCTCAAGTGCCAAATAGCCAATTGGGAGGCCCGATAGCAGGGCTTCGACAGCCTTCCCAAGTTACCCACCCAATCGACAGTGGCACAAAAGCCACTCATCTAGTTCCACCCAACCAACCTCGCGCTCTGCCGCATGGGGGCCTAATCGGAGGAATTCCGGGAACTCAGCATTTCACCTCAGGGACAGGCAGTGACCAACCACGTCGAGTTAACCCCGTTGGTGGGCTGATTGGTGGCGGTGCGGCTGGGACCGCACCTGCAGGGGCTGCGGGTTCCCGGCCGGGCAGCGGCAAGGGGTTCGGCACCAATCAGCTAGTCCCGCCCTTTGGTGGTTCTCCGGGCCTAGCCGCGTCGGGCACGAAGGACAAAGGCCCAGGCGACGGCAGCGACAGCGTTGGACGCAAGTGGGATCCGGATCACCCGTGGCAGATAGATCAGGGCGTCAACCCTGTCATGCGCCCAGTCGAAGACGACGGACCAGTCGACCCCGGCCCCGCCATCGGTCTCAGGTAATGAAGCTGCTTGCTGGCGCCATATGCATCCTCACCGCTCTACTCTCCCCATCGACCTTACCCAAACTAGAAGGCGCATCGCCGGCAAACCAGCCGAGAATTGAAGACGGCGACGACTCCCTGAGAATTCGGAACGATCAGTGGCATCTGAGACTCCTGAGAATTCAGGAAGCGCACCGACTCAGCCAAGGCGAAGGCGTCACGATAGCCGTACCCGACAGCGGCGTCTATCCTCACGTCGACCTCAAGAGTAATCTTCTTGAAGGCTTCAATCTCATGCCCGGCGATAGTCGAAGCGGACAAGATGACGAAAGTGGCCATGGAACAGCAATGGCAGGGCTCATAGCTGCCCACGGCCAAGCAAATGGCAGCGGAGCACTAGGAGTAGCCCCTAAAGCCAAAATCCTGCCAATAAAATCCTTTACCTCCGAGAACGAAGGCGACACGGACCGCCTAGCTGAGGCGATCGAAAGGGCGATTGCAGCAGGCGTGGACGTAATCAGTGTCTCTGCTGGCGGAGGCGTCAACTCTCGCCTCTTACGCGCCCTCGACTCCGCACGTGCCGCAGATATTGTGGTAGTGGCGGCAGCCGGCAATAAACCTGAGGACGCACAGGTGGTATGGCCCGCCGCCGGAGTGGGCGTGATTGCGGTCGGTGGCATTGATCGCCATTCCAACCATGCCAGAATCTCGGTGACCGGCCCTCAAATTGATTTGTCCGCACCTGCAGTCGAAATTTATAGCACCAGCTACGGGGATCATTATCTGAAGGGCTCCGGCACCTCAAGCGCTGCCGCGATTGTGGCGGGGGCGGCGGCGTTGGTGCGGGCCAGGTATCCGTATCTGCCGGCGGATGAGGTGGCGCACCGGCTGACCGCTACCGCGATCGACAAGGGGCCGCCGGGGCGCGACGACCAGTACGGCTACGGGGTCATTGACCTGGTGGCGGCGCTGACGGCAGACGTACCGCCGAGGGGTTTTGAGTCGGTGCCGGCGACCTCGCCGGATGCGACTGGCCCGACCACGGCGGCGGCGGATGGGCCGTCGGCCGGTGGTGGGGGTGCGGCGACCGTGCGGGGGCTGGTCACGTTGGGGTTGTTGGTCGCGGGGGGTGTGGCCTGGGCATTGGTGGTGCGTCACCGTCGTAGGTCCAATGATCCGCCACCGCGGGTCAGTCGCTGACCTCGCGTCGACACGACGGACGGCTGCGGCATGACGCCGAGCGGCTGCGACACGACGACGTGCGTCTGGGCGCAGGGGCGGGGGCGGAAGGGCAACCGGTAACGTCGGCGAGGTGCCTGATGTGATGCCTGTTCGGCTGGTGCTTGCCTCTGCGAGCCCGGCCCGCCGTAAGACGCTGCAAGCTGCCGGCATCGAGCCGGATGTGCTGGTCAGTGGGGTCGATGAGTCGCTTGTGGTGACCGAGCGGGCGGAGGATCTCTGCCTTGAGTTGGCCCGCTTGAAGGCGCAGGCGGTGGTGGCCCGGCTGCGGCCCGCCGACGATCAGCGCACGCTCGTGCTGGGCTGCGACTCCGTGCTCGCCTTCGACGGGCAGATCCTCGGCAAGCCGGCGGATCCCGACGATGCCACTGCGCGGTGGGAACGGATGCGGGGACGCAGCGGTGTGCTGCACAGTGGGCATTGTCTCGTCGATGTCGAGGCGGGGCGTCAGGCGGAGGCGGTGGCCTCGACGGTGGTGCACTTCGCCGACATCAGCGACCACGAGATCGCCACGTACGTCGAGACCGGTGAGCCGCTCGCGGTGGCGGGCGCGTTCACCATCGATGGTCTGGGCGGGCCGTTCGTGGAGCGGATCGAGGGTGATCCGAGCACGGTGATCGGGCTGTCCCTACCACTGCTGCGGCGGCTGCTGGCCGAGTTGGACCTGCGGATCACTGATCTGTGGACGAAGGTCGCGCCGGGTAACCAGTCGGTCGAGCCACTCGGATAACGTCCCGGCATGACGCTGAAGTCGATTCCGCTCACCGACGAACTGCACGGTTACCTGGTTGCCCACGGTGCCCCGCCCGACGAGGTGATCCGTGACCTGGCCGAGGAGACGCTGGCCCTGCTGCCGGAGCACGCGTCCATGCAGGTGGCACCCGAGCAGGCGGCCTTCCTGACCTTCCTGACCCGGCTGCTCGGTGCCCGGCAGGCCGTGGAGGTGGGCACCTTCACCGGGCTCTCCGCGCTGGCGGTCGCCCGTGGGCTTGTCGACGGTGGGCGGTTGACCTGCTTCGACATCTCCGAGGAGTACACGAGTGTCGCCCGCCGGTACTGGGCGCGTGCCGGCGTGGCCGACCGGATCGACCTGCGGATCGGCCCGGCCGGGGACAGGCTGCGGGAGTTGCCGAACGAGCGCTACCTGGACTTCGCCTTCATCGACGCGGACAAAACCGGCTACCCGATCTACTGGGCCGAGCTGGTGCCCCGGATGCGGCCCGGCGGGGTGATCGCCGTCGACAACGTGCTGCGGCACGGTCGGGTCATCGCACCGCAGAACGCCGACGACCGGGCCATCGCCGCGTTCAACGACGATGTCCTGGCCGACGTACGGGTGGACGCGGTGATGCTGCCGATCGCCGACGGTCTGACCCTCGCCCGGGTGCGCTGAGCCAGGGCAAGGGTCAGGAGCAGGGGTGCCAGGACTCGTTCGGTGGGCTGTTGCCCACGGTGTCGAAGCCGAACTGCTCAGGCGGTCAGTTGCCGAAGCAGTTCGGCGGAGTCGTGCAGCGCCGTCATCTGCACGAACCGGCCGTCCCTGACCTCATAGATGGCGTACTCGACGATTTCGAAGGAGGCGCCGGACGGTGCGACACCGAGCCACTCAGCAACCGGAGTGCCGGTGTTGATCGCGCGTACGGCGATGCGGTTGCGGTCGAACAGCAGTTCCTTGACCTCCCAGTGGAGGTCCGGAACGGCGTCTCTTGCGTCGTCATGTCGCCCTACCAGCTCAGGGTGCCGTGGTCGTCGGTGAGGGTTCCGGTCGGACTGTCCACGCCGAGCGTGGCGAGGCGTACGACCGTCTTGGCGCTCTCCTCGACCGGCCGTCCGACCCCGAGGTCGGCGGTCATGTCGGTGGCTGTGGTGCCGGGCTCCAGTGCGTTGAACTTGATGCCCGGGTACAACTTGGCGTACTGGACGGTGAGCATGGTGGCCGCTGACTTGGACGCCGCGTAGAGCGCCAGCGGGATGCCGAACTCCGGCCGTTCGGGGTTGTTCACCGCCCAGAACGATCCCAGGCTGCTGGAGACGTTGACGACTGTCGGGTTCGATGACTTCTTCAGCAGCGGCAACGCGGCCTCGGTGACCCGGACGACGCCCACCGCGTTGGTGTCGAACACGTGCAGGGCCTTCGGTCCGTCGATGTCTCCGGCGCCGAGGATGCCCGCGTTGTTGATCAGGACGTCGAGGCGGCCCTCGGCCGCATCGATTGTCGCGAGGGCGTCGCTGACCGACGCGTCGTCGGTGACGTCGAGCTGTACGAACGGTGCGCCGAGTGCTGCCGCGGCGGCCTTGCCCCGCCCGACGTCGCGTGCGCCGAGGTAGACGACGTGGCCCAGTTCGAGAAGCTGCCGGGCGGTTTCGAAGCCGATGCCCTTGTTGGCGCCGGTAACCAGTGTGACGGTCATGCTTCTCCTTTTGTACCGATCAGTTGCGAGTCAGCGTAACAGGGTTTTGTACCGATCGGTTGGTGGCTCGGGTCACTTCTGTACCGAGCGGTAGACTGCTGTCATGAGCACGATCGGACGTCCCCGCGCCTTCGACGAGGAGGCTGTCCTCGATCGCGCCACCGAGGTCTTCTGGCAGCACGGCTACGAAGGTGCGTCGCTGAGCGCCCTCACCAGCGCGATGGGCATCAACCGGCCGAGCCTGTACGCCACGTTCGGCAGCAAGGAGCAACTGTTCCAACGCGCCTTCGCCAGGTACCACGAGACCCAGGTGACCGCCGCGCGCGCCGCACTCGACAAACCCAGCGCGTACGCCGCCATCGAGGCGTTCCTGCGCGCCAGCGCCGACGGCCTCACCGCCGCCGATCACCCCGCCGGTTGCCTCTCCATCCAGGGCGGTCTGGCCTGCTCACCGGAGAACGCCGGGATCTCCGAGATCCTGGCCGCCGGTCGCGCCGCCACCGAGGCGGCCCTTGCGGAACGGCTGACCCGCGCCGTGGACGAGGGCGACCTGTCGGACGACACGGATGTCCGGGCGCTCGCCCGGTTCGTGATGGCGCTGAGCGAGGGCCACGCGGTGCACGCCGCAGCCGGCGCGAGCCGCGAAGACCTTCAGGCCTCCGTCGACATCGCCCTGCGCGCCGTCGGCGCACTCCAGCGCCGCTGAACAGCACGTCGCGCGGAGACCCGTCCGGTCAGACGGAGGCGGGCGTCGGCCGCTCGACGGGCGTCGGAGTCGGCAGGGCCCGGCCGAGTCGTACCGCGAGCAGCGCGGCCACCGCGATGAAGCCGGGCAGCAGCAGGAACGCCAGGTGGGCGCCGACGCCGTCGGCCACCCAGCCGAGCGCGACCGGCGCGATCCCGAAACCCACACCCATCGAGTACGCCGACCAGCCCGCCGCCTGATCCGTGGCGTCACCGGCGACGGCGAGGGCGAGCGAGATGGCCAGCGGGTAGTGCAGGGCGTTGCCCAGCCCCAGCACCACCAGGCCGACGACCGCCAGCCAGCCGACCGAGGCGACCCAGAAGAGGGCGAATCCCGCCAGCGACACTCCCAGCGCGGCGAGCAGGAGGGGTACCGGACGGAGCCGGAGGGCCACCCGGCCGCCGAAGATCCGTCCGACGAACATACCGGCGACGATCGCAGCCACCGCTGCGGAGGCGGCACCGGGTGCCATCCCGGCGTGTACGCGCAGCACGTCGGCGGTCCACAGGGACAGGCAGACCTCGATCGAGCCGGTGACCGCCATCAACACCCAGGCGATCCAGTACGCCTTCGGCAGTCGACGCGTACCGGCGGAAACCGACGCCCTGTGCGGCTGGACGACGGCGATCCGCGGCCCGCGTACGCGTCGGGTCAGGGCGGCGACGGCGACCAACGCGATGAGCGCCACCACGATGGACATGCCGGGCCGCCAACCCCAGCCGGCGTTCACGCTGAGGCCGATCACCAGCGGGGCGAGGATGCCCATGCCGGCGCAGGCGGCGTTGGCCTCGGCCAGGGCCGCCGGGGCGGCCGATCCGTGCCGGGTGGTCAGCACCACGTTCACGCCGCTGACGATCAGCGTCCCGGCGGTGGCGATCACCATGACGATGGCGAGGGTGGCGGGTAACGGACGCAGCAGGGCCAGCCCGCTCACCCCGGCGGCGACGCCGACCAGCCCGAACCAGATCGTCGGCGCCCGGCCGAACCGGCGGGCGACCGGGGCGAACAGCGCGCCGCCGGCCAGCGCACCGGCCGCGAGGGCGGTGCTGTGCAGCCCAGCGACGGCGGCGCTGGTGCCCTGCTCGTCGCGCAGCAACGGCACCACCGGACCGAAGCCGTAGAGGAAGAAACCCCACAGACCGAGCTGGGCGTACGCCAACCAGGTGATCCGGTCGTGATGGAGGCGGGGCACGCGCCCACGCTACAAGCGGGAGCGCGCGCCCGACCCGTGCTGAGAGCGAACTCTCCGCACGCTGCGCTGCGATGTTAAGAAGGGGCCCGTGCTCTACCGCAGGCGTTAATAAGGTGCCCTTCCTTTCACCCGGTCAGCGGACGCTGCGGGCGAACTGGCGGGCTGCCCAGTAGACGCCGGCAGCGGCCAGGATCGCAATGATGGTCAGCCCCTGCCAGACCTTGTCGTTGCCGATGTCGCCGCTGAACAGGGCCCGGGTGCCGTCCACCGCCCAGGAGAACGGGTTCCACTTGGCGATGCCCTGCAGCCAGCCGGGTGCGAAGGCGAGCGGCAGCAGGATGCCGGAGAGCAGCAGCACCGGCTGGGCGACCGTGTTCATCAGCGGGGCGAGCGCGTCCTCGCTCTTGACCTTCAACGCGACACCGTAGGAGACCGCCGAGGTCATCAGCGCGATCAGGGCGAGCATCAGGTACGCCAGCAGCAGGTCGCCGATGAACACGCGCAGGTCGAACAGGAGCGCGAGCAGGGTGATGATGACCGCCTGGACCAGCAGTGACACCACGTCGCGCAGGGAGCGGCCGAGCAGCAGGGCGAGCCGGCTCACCGGGGTGACCCGGGACCGCTCGATCACCCCGGCGCGTAGCTCGGCGATCAGGCCGAAGCCCTGGAACAGGCCGCCGAAGATGGCAAGCAGCACCAGCAGGCCGGGCACGAAGATCTTGTACGCCTCGGCCTGGGTGGGTGCGTTCAACGCCGGCTTGAGCAGCGGGGCGAACAGCAGCAGATACATCACCGGCTGGAAGACGCCGACGAATACCCACACCGGGTTGCGCAGCAGCAGGTGCAGTTGGCGCTGGAAGATCAGCCACGTGTCGCGGGCGAGTTTCATGAGTTCTCCTGGTCGGGTCAGGACTCGCGCAGCGAGCGCCCGGTCTTGGTGAGGAAGACGTCGTCGAGGCTCGGGCGGTGCAGCTCGATCGACTTGAGGTCGAGCCCGGCACCGTCGACGCGACGCAGGATGCGCGGGATGGCGGTGGCCCCGTCGTCGACGAAGAGCCGCAGCCCGCCTTCTTCGAGCGCCTCCAGCCGGCTGACGTACTCCTCGACGGCGAGCAGCTTCTCCGCCTCGGCGGTGGCGTTGATGCTGAGACCGAGTTGCACCACGTCACCGGAGATCTCGCGTTTGAGCCCGGCCGGCGTGCCCTCGGCGACCACCTCACCATGATCCATGATCGCGATGCGGTCGCAGAGCGCATCGGCCTCGTCGAGGTAGTGGGTGGTGATGAAGACTGTCATGCCGTCGCTGCGCAGTCGCCGGATCTCGTCCCACATGTACGCCCGACTCTGCGGGTCGAGGCCGGTGGTCGGCTCGTCCAGGAAGACGATCTTCGGCTCGTGGATGATGCCGAGCGCGATCTCGACCCGACGACGCTGACCCCCGGAGTAGGTCTTGCACTTGCGGTCGGCGAACTCGGTGAGCTGGAACGCCTCAAGCGCGCGGACCGCCCGACGCTGCGCCTCGGCCTTCGAGATGCCGTACAGCCGGGCCTGGAGGACCAGTTCCTCCCGCGCGGTGGACTCGTCCCAGGTGCTGCCGCCCTGGGCGACGTAGCCGATGCGGCGGCGCACCTCACCCGGATCGGTGCGCAGGTCGGCACCGGCGATGGTGGCCTGGCCGCCGTCCGGCTCGATCAACGTCGCCAGCATCCGCAGGGTGGTGGTCTTGCCGGCGCCGTTCGGGCCGAGGAACCCGAAGATCTCGCCCGCCGCCACGTCCAGGTCGACGCCGCGGACCGCGTCGACGGTCTTCGTCTCCCGACCGGCCCGGCTGCGGTACGACTTGCGCAGCCCTCTGGTCTCGATCATTGCTTCCCCCGTCCATGGCCGCTGTCGGCCACCATCGTGATCGATAGCCGATCACATCGGTGCGACACCACGCCGGATCGACGCTGGACCAATCCGTGCGCCATCCCACACTGATCGTTCGTTAGGGCCTGCCGGTCGGTCGCTAAACTCCCGGTCAGTAACCTCGGGGAGGAGCCACCAGGTGCGCAAGGTACTCATCGCCAACCGGGGCGAGATCGCCGTCCGGGTGATCCGCGCCTGCCAGGACTCCGGCCTGGGCAGTGTCGCGGTGTACGCGGATTCCGACCGCGACGCTCTGCACGTCACGCTCGCCGACGAGGCGTACGCCCTGGGTGGTGACACCGCCGCGGAGAGCTACCTGCGCATCGACAAGCTCATCGACGTGGCGGCCCGGTCCGGCGCCGACGCGGTGCATCCCGGCTACGGCTTCCTCTCCGAGAACGCCGACTTCGCGCAGGCGGTCATCGACGCCGGCCTGACCTGGATCGGCCCCACCCCGCAGGCGATCCGCGACCTCGGTGACAAAGTCACCGCCCGGCACATCGCCCAGCGGGCCGGTGCACCGCTGGTGCCCGGCACCGCGGACCCGGTCGGCAGCGCCGACGAGGTGATGGCCTTCGCCGTCGACCACGGGCTGCCGGTGGCGATCAAGGCTGCCTTCGGTGGTGGCGGGCGCGGCCTGAAGGTGGCCCGCACGATGGAGGAGATTCCGCAGCTGTTCGAGTCGGCCACCCGGGAGGCGGTCGCCGCGTTCGGTCGGGGCGAGTGCTTCGTCGAGCGGTACCTCGACCGGCCGCGCCACGTCGAGGCGCAGGTCCTGGCCGACCAGCACGGCAACGTGATCGTGGTGGGCACCCGGGACTGCTCGTTGCAGCGCCGGCACCAGAAGCTCGTCGAGGAGGCGCCCGCGCCGTTCCTGACGGCGGAGCAGCGGGCCCAGATCCACGACAGCGCCAAGGCGATCTGCCGGGAGGCCGGCTACCACGGTGCCGGCACGGTCGAGTACCTGGTCGGCAACGACGGGACCATCTCCTTCCTGGAGGTCAACACCCGGTTGCAGGTGGAACACCCGGTCACCGAGGAGACCGCCGGCATCGACCTGGTCCGCGAGCAGTTCCGCATCGCCGACGGCGAGAAGCTGCGCTTCACCGAGGACCCGACGCCGCGTGGGCACTCCATCGAGTTCCGGATCAACGGTGAGGACCCGGGTCGCAGCTTCCTGCCCGCCCCCGGCACGGTCACCGCGCTGCGGCTGCCCACCGGGCCGGGTGTCCGGGTGGACACCGGCATCTCGGCCGGCGACGTGATCGGTGGCAACTTCGACTCGCTGCTGGCCAAGCTGATCGTCACCGGGGAGACCCGCACCGAGGCGTTGGAGCGGGCCCGCCGCGCGCTCGCCGAAATGGTGATCGAGGGGATGGCCACCGCGCTGCCGTTCCACCGCCTGGTGGTCCGCGATCCCGCGTTCACCGCCGAGCCGTTCGCCGTGCACACCCGCTGGATCGAGACCGAGTTCGACAACACCGTGCCGCCGTTCACCGGCGTGGCCGACGCTTCCGCCGGCCCGGCCGAGCGCGAGACGATCGTGGTCGAGGTGGGTGGCAAGCGGCTGGAGGTGAGCCTACCTGCGGGCCTGGCCGCCGGTTCGGCGTCCGCCGCCCCGGCCGCGCGTAAGCCCGCCCGCCGTGGTGGCGGTGCCACGGTCGGCGCGACGGCCGGCGGCGACGCGCTGACCTCCCCCATGCAGGGCACCATCGTCAAGATCGCGGTGGCCGACGGGGACACCGTCGCCGAGGGCGACCTGGTGGTGGTGCTGGAGGCGATGAAGATGGAGCAGCCGCTGCACGCCCACAAGGCGGGTACGGTCAGCGGCCTGTCGGCCGAGGTCGGCGCGGTGATCACCGCCGGCGCCGCCATCTGCACCATCGCCTGAGGTGTAAGGAAGGGCCCCTTGTTAACGCCTGGGGTAGTAAAGGGGCCCCCTTCTAACACGGCACGCCGCCGCACGCGCAGCCCAGCGGCGGGCGCGCGGGCGCGCGGGCGAGCGGGCGAGCGGGCG
>NZ_PNOZ01000097.1:0-20603 GCF_002879555.1 Verrucosispora sp. ts21
GGTGGGTCAGGGTGGGGGGATGGTGGGGGGTTCGGCTATGCAGGCGGTGCCGATGCGGCGGAATCCGGCGCGGAGGTAGACGCGGGCTATCTCGTCGCTGCCGGCGGAGAGGAAAACTACCTCGACGCCCTCGGTGAGCAGGGCGTCTGCCAGGGCGGCGGTCACGGCGGCGGCCAGTCCGCGGCGGCGGGCGCTGGGCAGGGTGGCCACTCCGGCTATCTCGGCGACGTCGTCGACCCGCATGGCCATGCCGCTGGCGAGTGCTCCGTCCGCCGGCGTCTCGGCGAGGGCGGCGAGTCGGCTGCCGTCGGCGATGCGGGTCAGTTCCTCGTCCAGGGCGGCGACCTCCAGGCCCTGCAGGGCGGCGTCGCGCTGGGCCGGTCCCGCCTCGCCGCGGCTCGTGCCGGGGGCGGCGAAGCCGATCGCCGCGACGGCCCGGCGGGCGGCCACGTCGGCGGCGGCGGGTGGTGCCGAGGCGGTCAGGAGTCGCACCGGTACGTCGGTGAAGGTGGCCGGGTCGGCCAGGGCGGCCGGGTCGAGCACCAGCAGTGGGGCCTCCAGCACGGCGAGGCCGGCCGAGCGGGCCACCGTGAGCAGGTCGGGGTTGATCTCGTGCACCCATTCCAGGGTTTCGGGCAGGCCCAGTTCCCGTTGTCGGGCGCGAACCGCGGTCAGATCGGCCAGCGACGGTGACCGGTCCGCGCCGCGACGAGGGCGGGCGTAGAACGGCCATCCACTGCCTTCGCGGACGAACAGGACGCAACTACCGTGATCCTCCGCGCGGGCGGCGTCTCGCGGCACAGCGTCATAAAATTGTTCCAATCGGCCCAGCAGGTCAGCGTGGTCTGCATCCACCCGGCGAGACTACCTGTCCCAGAGTCTGGACGGTGTGATCAATCTGCACTGGCCCTGCGTACCCAGCCCTAACGTAGACTCAGAAGTCCGTGTAGAGGGCCGACGTCGTCCCGACCATGATCCACCCTGAGTGACGACAGGAGGCCCGGTGGCCTTTGCGTACCCACACCGCCCCCAGCCGGCACCGCAACACCCCCAGGTGACGTCCCCCGCCGGCCTCTACGACGCCGCCCACGAGCACGACGCCTGCGGTGTTGCCTTCGTGGCCGACCTGCACGGTCGACGCTCCCATACGGTGGTCGCCAACGGTCTCGGCGCCCTGTGCCGGCTGGACCACCGGGGTGCCCGCGGTGCGGAACCGAACACCGGTGACGGCGCCGGCATCATGATCCAGGTGCCGGACGCGTTCCTGCGCGCGGTGGTGGACTTCCCGCTGCCTGCGGCCGGCGAGTACGCCACCGGTCTGGTCTTCCTGCCCGACGACGATGCCGGCGAGGCCCGCGCCCGCCAGGTCGTCGAGAAGTACGCCCTGGTCGAGGGGGCGGAGCTGCTCGGCTGGCGGGACGTGCCGGTCGATCCGTCCGACCTCGGCGCCACGGCGCTGGCGGCGATGCCCCGGGTACGGCAGCTGTTCCTCGCCGCCCGCCGGCTCACCGACACCCCGGCCGGCCCGGCCGGCTCCCCGCTGCGCGGTCTTGAGCTGGAACGGGTCGCCTTCTGCGTACGCAAGCAGGCCGAGCGGGAGTCCGCCGAGCGTGGCGTGCCGGCGTACTTCCCGTCGCTGTCCGGGCGGACCATGGTCTACAAGGGCATGCTCACCCCGGACCAGCTGCCCGCCTTCTACCCGGACCTGACCGACGAGCGGGTGGACAGCGCCATCGCCCTGGTGCACTCGCGCTTCTCCACGAACACGTTCCCGTCCTGGCCGCTGGCTCACCCGTACCGATTCATCGCCCACAATGGTGAGATCAACACGATCCGGGGCAACCGGAACTGGATGCAGGCCCGCGAGGCGCTGCTGCGCACCCCGGAACTGTCCGGCAACATCCGTCGGGTCTTCCCGATCTGCACCCCCGCCGCCTCCGACTCGGCCAACTTCGACGAGGTCCTGGAGCTGCTGCACCTGGCCGGGCGGAGCCTGCCGCACGCGGTGCTGATGATGATCCCGGAGGCGTGGGAGAACGACCCGGACATGGCCGCCGACAAGCGCGCCTTCTACCGGTTCCACGCCAGCCTGATGGAGCCCTGGGACGGGCCGGCCTCGGTCGCCTTCACCGACGGCGAGATCGTCGGCGCGGTGCTCGACCGCAACGGTCTGCGGCCGGGCCGCTGGTGGCAGACCGCCGACGGCCTCGTCGTGCTGGGCAGCGAGGCGGGCGTACTCGACCTCGACCCGGCCACCGTGGTCGCCAAGGGTCGCCTCCAGCCCGGCAAGATGTTCCTTGTCGACACCACCGCCGGTCGGATCGTGCACGACGACGAGATCAAGACCGAGTTGGCCGCCGCCCAGCCGTACGCCGACTGGCTGCACGCCGGGCTGATCGAGATGGACGACCTGCCGGCCCGCGAGCACCAGGTCTACACCCACGATTCGGTACGCCGCCGCCAGCTGACCTTCGGTTACACCGAGGAGGAGCTGAAGATCCTGCTCGCTCCGATGGCCCGTACCGGCGCGGAGCCGATCGGCTCGATGGGCACCGACACCCCGATCGCCCCGCTGTCCACCCGGCCCCGGTTGCTCTACGACTACTTCCACCAGCTCTTCGCCCAGGTCACCAACCCGCCGCTGGACGCCATCCGGGAAGAGTTGGTGACCAGCCTGGCCATGACCATCGGCCCGGAAGGCAACCTGCTCGACCCGGGTCCGGCGAGCTGCCGGCAGATCGTGCTGCCCTACCCGGTGATCGACAACGACGAGCTGGCCAAGATCCTCAGCATTGACGAGGACGGCGACCTGCCCGGCTTCAAGGCGGTACGGGTCTCCGGGCTCTACCGCATCCGCGACGGCGGGGCCGGGATCAAGGCCCGGCTGACCGAGATCTGCCGGCACGTCTCCGAGGCGATCGAGGACGGCGTACGCATCCTGGTGCTCTCCGACCGGGACTCCAACGCGGACCTGGCCCCGATCCCGTCGCTGCTGCTCACCGCGGCGGTGCACCAGCACCTGGTCCGGGAGCAGACCCGCACCCAGGTCGCGCTGATCGTGGAGTCCGGCGACTGCCGCGAGGTGCACCACGCGGCGGTGCTGATCGGCTACGGCGCGGCGGCGGTCAACCCGTACCTGGCCTTCGAGTCGGTGGAGGACATGATCTCCACGGGCGCGCTGGCCGGGGTCGAGCCGCGGGCCGCGATCCGCAACTACGTCAAGGCGCTCGGCAAGGGCGTCCTGAAGATCATGTCGAAGATGGGCATCTCGACGGTGTCGTCGTACTGCGGTGCGCAGGTCTTCGAGGCGGTCGGGCTGGACACCCGCCTGATCGAGCGCTACTTCCGGGGCACCCCGAGCACGATCAGCGGCGTCGGTCTGGACGGCATCCACGCCGAGGTGGCGGCCCGGCACGCGCTGGCCTGGCCGGCGCCCGGCCTCACCGCCAGCGAGCGGCTGCCGGTGGGCGGGGAGTACCAGTGGCGTCGCGAGGGCGAGCTGCACCTGTTCAACCCGGAGACGGTGTTCCTGCTCCAGCACGCCACCCGCAGCCGCCAGTACGACGTGTTCCGCAGCTACACCGCGAAGGTCGACGAGTTGGCCGCGAAGGCCGGGTCGCTGCGTGGGCTGTTCCGGCTGCGTACCGGCGAACTGCCGCCGGTGCCGATCGAGGAGGTCGAGCCGGCCAGCGAGATCGTCAAGCGGTTCGCCACCGGAGCCATGTCGTACGGGTCGATCTCGGCGGAGTCGCACGAGACCCTGGCGATCGCGATGAACCGCCTCGGCGGCAAGTCCAACACCGGTGAGGGCGGCGAGGACGTCGACCGGCTGCACGACCCGCTGCGCCGCTCGTCGGTCAAGCAGATCGCCAGTGGCCGGTTCGGGGTGACGAGCGAATACCTGGTAAACGCCGACGACCTTCAGATCAAGATGGCGCAGGGCGCGAAGCCCGGCGAGGGTGGGCAGTTGCCCGGCAACAAGGTGTGGCCGTGGATCGCCCGGACCCGGCACGCCACCCCCGGCGTCGGCCTGATCTCGCCGCCGCCGCACCACGACATCTACTCCATCGAGGACCTCGCCCAGCTGGTGCACGACCTCAAGTGCGTCAACCCGGCCGCCCGGGTGCACGTCAAGCTGGTCAGCGAGGTCGGCGTCGGCACGGTCGCCGCCGGTGTGGCCAAGCTCAAGGCCGACGTCATCCTGATCTCCGGCCACGACGGCGGTACCGGCGCGTCCCCGCTGAACTCGCTCAAGCACGCCGGCACCCCGTGGGAGCTGGGCCTGGCCGAGGCGCAGCAGACGCTGCTGCTCAACAAGCTGCGCGACCGGGTCACCGTGCAGGTCGACGGCCAGCTCAAGACCGGTCGGGACGTGATCGTCGCGGCGCTGCTGGGTGCCGAGGAGTTCGGCTTCGCCACCGCCCCGCTGATCGTCTCCGGCTGCATCATGATGCGGGTCTGTCACCTGGACACCTGTCCGGTCGGCATCGCCACCCAGAATCCGGTGCTGCGGGAGCGTTTCACCGGCAAGCCGGAGTTCGTGGAGAACTTCTTCCTGTTCCTCGCCGAGGAGATCCGCGGCTACCTGGCCGAGCTGGGTCTGCGCAGCATCGACGAGGCGATCGGCCGCACCGAGCTGCTCGACGTGGCGCCGGCGATCGAGCACTGGAAGGCCGGCGGGCTCGACCTGCACCGGGTGCTGCACCTGCCGCAGCTGCCCGAGGGGGCGGTCCGTCGGGGCGTACGCGCTCAGGATCATGGCCTGGAGCTGGCGCTGGACAACCAGCTCATCGCGCTGGCGGAGCCGGCCCTGCACGGCGACGGCGAGCCCGTCCCGGTGCGGGCCGAGGTGACGATCCGCAACGAGCACCGCAGCGTCGGCGCGATGCTCGGTGGCGAGGTCACCCGCCGCTACGGCGGTGCCGGGCTGCCCACCGACACCATCGAGTTCACCCTGCGTGGCACGGCCGGGCAGTCCTTCGGGGCGTTCCTGCCCCGCGGGGTCACCCTGCGGTTGTACGGCGACGCCAACGACTACGTCGGCAAGGGACTGTCCGGTGGGCGGGTGATCGTCCGGCCGGCACCGACGTCACCGTTCGTCGCCCCCGACGCCGCACCGGGTGGCCGCGCCGAGGACCAGATCATCGCCGGCAACACCATCCTGTACGGCGCCACCGGCGGCGAGGTCTTCCTGCGCGGTCGGGTGGGGGAGCGGTTCGCGGTCCGCAACTCCGGTGCGGCGGCCGTCGTCGAGGGCGTCGGTGACCACGGTTGCGAGTACATGACCGGCGGCACGGTGGTGGTGCTCGGTGCGACCGGGCGCAACTTCGCCGCCGGCATGTCCGGCGGTACCGCCTTCGTCTGGAACCTCGACCGGCGGCGGGTCAACACCGAACTGGTCGACCTGTCCACGCCCAGCGAGGCGGAGCGGGCCCGACTGCACGAACTGGTGCAGCGGCACTTCGCCGAGACCGACTCGGCGGTCGCCGAACAGCTGCTCAAGCGCTGGCCGGAGGCGGTGGAGGAGTTCACCGCAGTGGTACCCCGGGACTACCGCCGGGTCATGGAGATCATGCAGGCCGCCGAAGCTGCCGGCCAGGACGTCGACGACGCGGTGATGAGCGCCCTGGCGCCGCCAGCCGCGCCGCAACCGCAGCCGGCACCCGGTGAGGTGTCGCTGGCCCCCGTGAACCGGGTGGCCGCCCAGGAGGTGGCTCGTGCCTGACCCGAACGGTTTCCTGCGCTACCCCCGCCGGGTGCCGGCGCGCCGGCCGGTGCCGGTGCGCATCAGCGACTGGCGGGAGGTCTATCCGCCGGCCGGTGAGGAGCTGATCCGCGAGCAGGCGGCCCGGTGCATGGACTGCGGCATCCCCTTCTGCCACAGCGACACCGCCGGTTGCCCGCTGGCGAACCGGATCCCGGACTGGAACGACCTGGTCCGCACCGGCAACTGGGACGCGGCGGTGGAGTCGTTGCACGCCACAAACAACTTCCCCGAGTTCACCGGTCGGCTCTGCCCGGCGCCCTGCGAGGCGGCGTGCGTGCTCGGCATCGCCGGGGGTGACCCGGTGACCATCAAGCAGGTCGAGGTGGAGATCGCCGACGCCGCGGTGGCCCGGGGGCTGACCCCGCGTCCGGTGCCACCGCCGACCGGGCGGTCCGTCGCCGTGGTCGGTTCCGGCCCGGCCGGGCTCGCCGCCGCGCAGCAACTGGCCCGCGCCGGGCACGCCGTCACCGTGTACGAGCGCGACGACGCGATCGGTGGCCTGCTGCGGTACGGCATCCCCGACTTCAAGCTGGAGAAGCGGCACATCGACACCCGGCTGGCCCAGCTCACCGCCGAAGGGGTGCAGTTCCGTACCGGGGTGAACGTCGGCGTCGACATCACCGCCGAGCAGTTGCGTGAGCAGCACGACGCGGTGTTGCTGGCCTGCGGGGCGTTGCAGGGCCGCGAGACCGACACCCCGGGCCGGCAGCTGCGGGGCGTACACCAGGCGATGGCGCATCTGGTGGCGGCGAACCGGGTGGTGGCCGCGGCCGGTGAGGGGCGGCCCGCCCTGGCCGTCCTGGCCGACGGTACGCCGATCGACGCGGCCGACAAGCACGTGGTCATCATCGGCGGCGGCGACACCGCGGCGGACTGCCTCGGAGTGGCCCACCGCCAAGGCGCGGCCGGCGTACACCAGCTCGACCTGTACCCGCAGCCGCCTCGGGCCCGCGACGAGGCGCGCGATCCGTGGCCGACCTGGCCGTGGATCCTGCGCGAGTACGCCGCCCACGAGGAGGGCGGCGAGCGGGTCTTCGCGGTGGCGGTGCAGGAGTTCGTCGACGACGGCACCGGCGCGGTCCGGGCGGTACGCATCGCCGAGGTGACAGTCGAGAAGCGCGACGGTCGGCGGATCCTCACCGTCGTGCCGGGCACCGAGCGGGAGTTGTCCGCCGACCTGGTGCTGCTGGCGATCGGCTTCGAGGGCACCGAGGAGCAGCCGCTGCTGGCGCAGTTCGGGCTCGCCCGCAACGCCCGGGGCGCGATCGACTCGCGGGCCGACTGGCAGACCGGGTCCGACGGCGTCTTCGTCGCCGGTGACATGCACCGGGGGGCCTCGCTGATCGTGTGGGCGATCGCCGAGGGCCGGGCCGCTGCTGCGGCTATCCACACCTACCTCGGCGGGGTGGGCGCGCTTCCTGCGCCCGTGCACGCCGCCTCCCGCCCACTCGCGGTGTAAGGAAGGGCCCCCTTTTAACGTCTCGTGTAGAGCAGGGGTCCCCTGTTAACAGCACACGGCACCCGCCTGACCGGTACCGATCAGGCGGGTGCCGCACTATTCCCTTCATCGGCATGTTTCGATAGCATTACCGCCCAGTAACAACCCTTGGCCACGCGCGCGGTTCTCGGGCTCCACCACCACCCCCCTGTGGAGGTCCGCCATGCCCCACCGTCCGCTGGCCCGCGCCCTGGCCGCGCTGGTCGCCCTCGCCACCGCCACCCTCGGCGCGCTGGCCGTCCCCGCCGCCGCCCAGGCAGCCGCCGCACCCATCCACTACGTCGCCCTCGGTGATTCGTACTCCTCCGGCGTCGGCGCCGGCCCGTACGACCTGTCCACCTGCCTGCGCAGCCAGAAGTCGTACGCCCCGCTGTGGGCCGCCGCCAACAACGTGGCCAGCTTCCGCTTCCCCGCCTGCGGCGGCGCGGTCACCGCCGACGTGCTCAACAACCAGCTCAGCTCGCTGAGCAGCACCACCACCATGGTCACCATCACCATCGGCGGCAACGACGCCGGGTTCGCCGACGTGATGACCAGTTGCCGCTTCGGCAGCACCTCCAACTGCACAAACGCGGTCAACGAGGCGAAGGCCTTCGCCACCGGCACGCTCCCGGCCCGGCTGGACCGCACCTACGCCGCCATCCGCGACCGGGCCCCCAACGCCCGGCTGATCGTGCTCGGCTACCCGCGTCTGTTCGAGACCGGCTCCTGTGGCCTGCTGGCGATGAGCAGCCAGAAGCGCATTCTGCTCAACGAGGCCGCCGACGTGCTCGCCCAGGTGACCGCCGACCGGGCCGCCGCGGCCGGCGCCACCTTCGCCGACACCCGGCCCACCTTCGCCGGTCACGGCGTCTGCGCCGCCCAGCCGTGGATCCGCGACGTCACCGGCGTCATCGAGGCGTACCACCCGAACGCCGACGGCTACCGCCACGGCTACCTGCCGGCGCTCAACGCCGTCACCGGCTGACCGCCCACCCACGACGGCCGGCGGTACGCACCCGCGTACCGCCGGCCGACGTCGATCCACGGTGGAGCCGACACGTCCGGGTGCGGACACGTGCCCGCCTCGCCGCGGTCCGTTAGGGTTTCACCGACCAGACGGCCGTCGGCGGAGGGGCAGACGTTGGGCAGGCTCGCGTCGGCGTACGGGCAGGCGAACGCCGCACACCGGGCCGCCCGGGCCCACCTCGATGTCGCTCGGAACGCGCTGAAACAGAGCACACCGACCGCCCCGACGGTCGACCCCGACCTGCTGGCCCTGCTGGCCCGGGTCGGGGGCACCCTGGCCACCCCGACGCCGGGCACCCCGCTGGCCGGACAACCGGTGCCGGTACGCCTCGGCGAGGCGATCACCGATGGTGGCGGCTTCCCCGTCCTGGTGCCCCTCGGCGCCGGACATCATCTCGCCGTCGACACCGACGCCCGCGACCCGGCCGTGGCCGCACTGCTGCGCGCGGTCGTGCTGCGCCTGCTCGCCACCGCCGCACCCGGCGGCGTCCGGGTCGCCGGGTGCGACAGCGCCGCCCTCGGCGCCACCTTCGGTCCACTGCGACCCCTGCTCGACGCCGGCGTCATCGACCCACCGGCCACCACCGAGCCGGAGGTCGCCGCACTGCTCGACGCCGCCGAACAGCACGCCCGTACCGCCCGGCAGGCCGACCGGCCGGACCAGGAACTGCTGGTGCTGGTCGCCGCGTCGGTGCCGTCGCCACGCGACGCCGCCCGGCTCGCCGCGCTCACCCACGCCGGGCCGGCCGCCGCCGTCTGCGTCCTGCTCGCCGGCTGGCGGGCGGCCGGTCCGGGCGAACCGGCGCCGCCGCTGGGCGCCACCACCGTGCTCCGGATGATCAACGGGTACGCCCGCGTCGGCGACCCGCCGCACGCACCGTTCAGCGCCGACGGCAGCGGTCTGGCCGTCCCGGTACGGCTCGACGGTGACCCGCCACCGGCCTCGGTCGCGGCGCTGGCCGCCCACCTCGGCGAGTCCGCCCGCCGGGGCGCGACGATCGGCTTCGCCGACCTGCTGCCGCCGCAACGATGGGCCGCCTCGGCCCGCGCCGGACTGCGTACCGTGGTCGGTCGGGTCGGCCGCGAACCGTTCACCATCGCCTTCGACGACGCCACCCCGCACTGGCTGGTCGGCGGGCGTACCGGCGCCGGCAAGACGGTGTTCCTGCTCGACGTGCTGTACGGGCTGGCCGCCCGCTACGCCCCGAGCGAGTTGCAGCTCTACCTGCTCGACTTCAAGGAGGGGGTGAGCTTCACCGAGTTCGTCCCCACCGGCCGCGACCCGTCCTGGCTGCCACACGCCCGCGCCGTCGGCATCGAGAGCGACCGCGAGTACGGCGTGGCCGTGCTGCGGGAACTGCGCCGCGAACTGCAGCGGCGGGCCACCGCGCTGAAACGTCACGGCGTCACCAAACTTGCCGACCTGCCCGCCGACACCACCGTGCCACGGATCATCGCCGTGATCGACGAGTTCCAGGTGCTGCTCGCCGGCAACGACCCGATCTCCCGCGAGTCGGTGGACCTGCTGGAGGAGTTGGCCCGCAAGGGCCGCTCGTACGGCGTACACCTGGTGCTGGCCAGCCAGAGCACGACGGGCATCGAGGCGCTCTACGGCCGTGCCGAGGCGGTCTTCGGGCAGTTCGCGTTGCGGGTGGCGCTGCCCGGCGGCGGGGGAGTGCTCGACCCGCTCAACGACGCCGCGGCCACCCTGCCGGTTGGCTCGGCCGTGATCAACACCGCCGCCGGGGTGGCCGGCGCGAACACGGTGATCCGCTTCCCCGACGCCTACGCCGCCGCCGACGAGTTGACCCGCCTGCGGCACGAGCTGTGGCAGGCCCGCCCGTCGGACGCCCGGCCACCGTCGGTGTTCCGGGGCTACGAGACCGCCCGCGTCGAGGACGACGCCACCTTCACCGGCCTGCGCCCCGGCGGCCGGCGACCCCTGGCCCTGGTCGGCCGTACCGTCGACGTGGACGGCACCAGCGCCCTGTTCATCATGGACACCGCCCCCGGCCGCCACCTGGCCGTGGTGGGCACCTCCGCCGCCGGTGCCGAGGTGCTGCGCGCCGCCACCCTGAGCCTGGCCCGGCAGCACACCCCCGGCGAGGTGACCTTCCTGCTCGCCCCGCTGGTCGCCGCCGCCGACCCGGCGGCCGACGACACCACCGCCACGCTGACCGCCGCCGGCCACCCGGTGGTACGCCTCGACGCCACCGCCCTGCGCCGGCACCTCGCCACCCTCGCCGCCGGCTCGACCGACTCTGTGGACCCGCCGGGGCGTAGCTATCTGGTGGTGTTCGGGATGGACGCCGCGGCCGGGCTGCTCGCCGAGACCGATCCGGCGACCTTCCGTTCCGGCCACGACGACCTGCGGACCCTGCTGCGCCAGGGCCCCGGCCACGGGGTGCACCTGCTCGGCTGGTGGCGTGGGCTGCGCCGGCTCGCCGACGACCTCGGCGGTACCCAGAACCGCGACGACGTTGCCTGCCTGGTCGCGCTGAACGTGCCCGGCGCCGACCTCGGCCTGCACCTCGGGGTGCACGACCTGGCGTACACGCCCCGAGCCGACCGAGCCCTGCTTGTCGACCGGCACGACCAGCGGATCCGGCTGATCGTGCCGTTCGCCCGCGACGGGCACACCGCCGAAGGGCAGGAGTGAACGTGTCCACCTTCGACGAGTACGCCGCGCTGGTCCGTCACCTGTCGACGCAGCAGCGCGCCAGCGAGCAGGGTGTCGCCGCCGACGAGCAGCGGCGACGGGATCTCGGCGCGACCGTGGAATACCTGGATCGTCGACTGCTCGCCCAGGGGCAGCGCCTCGACCAACTCGGCCGCACCATCGGCGTCATCTCCCCGCCCCCAGGCCCACCGTTCACGGTGCCCGCCTCCGGTCCGTCGGGCACCGCGCCAGCCTCTGGCCCGCCAGCCACCGCGCCAGCCTCTGGCCGGCCGGCCGCCATGCCCGCCTCCGGTCCGCCGGTCACCGCGCCCGCCTCCGGTCCGCCAGCCACCGCGCCAGCCTCCGGCCTGCCGGTCGCCACGCCCATCTCCGGTCCGCCGAGGCCACACGGCGTGCCCACCTCCGGGCCGCCTGGGCCGCCCGGTCGCGCGGGGGCGGGTGGCTCGGTACCGGGGACGGGGTGGGACGGCGGCGCAGCCGCCGCGCCGGGGCGGTCGGGTGTCGGGGCGTACCCCCAGGTGGGTGTGGGGGAGGCGGAGCGGGCGTTGCCGGTGGCGGTGAGCGCGACGGCGGCCGGGGTGCCCGGGCAGCGGGCCGCGGAGATCGATGCGGCGACGGAGCTGGAGCTGGCCCGGCGGTGGGCCGACGAGGCCGACCGGTACGCGCAGCAGACGGAGGTGCTCGCCCAGCGGCCGGCGCTGCTGCCGAACTGGTCGCCGATGGCTCGGGCGATCGCCGTCTACCTCGCGTTCGCCGCCGTGTCGGTGCTGATCATGCTGGTCATGGTGCTCGCCTCCGGAGTCGGCGTGGTCGGCGGATGGACGTTGTTCTCCTGGATGTGTGCCGGCCTGCCCGCCGCCTCGCTGATCGGTGGCTGGCTGGTGCTCGGCCGCTGGGGTCGGCCTGCCGTCGGCGCGATGACCGCACCCCGCTACCCGGTGATCGGCTTCCTGCTCTGCTTCCTCGCCGTCCCGCTCGCCTACTGCGGCTACCTCGTCCTGATCCGCGCCCTGCGCTGAGTCCGTCGAGATCTTGGAACGCCAGCGCCCCTCTGGGGGCACTTTCGTACCAAGATCTGCGCGGAGGTTCAGGGTGTCGCGGCGGGTGCGGGAGTCTCGTAGGCTCCTCTGTGGTTGCTCGTGTGGTGGTTGAGGGTCAGGTGGGGGAGGGCGTGTGAGTGCAGCGGAGATGATCGCCAGGCTGGCGGCAGCGGCGCAGAAGCTGGACGAGGCGAAGGCGAAGACGGCCGCCGCCGCGCAGGACGCGGCCGAGGCACGGCAACTCGTCGCGGGCGCGTTGCAGGGCGTCGCCGCCGGTCCGCTGATCAACATGATCGATTCGTACCGGCAGGCGCTCGCGCAGGCCGCCCAGGGCGGTGAGCCCGCCAAGCAGCACGTCCAGGAGACCATCGCGAAGGTACGCGCGCTGGGCAACTGACCGGTCGGCGGCGGGACGAGGGTGGAGGTGGCGCAGTGGGTGACGGCGGCGTGCTCGACGGGTTTCACATCGGACAGCTGCCGGACGGGCTGGGCGATCTGGTCTCCGACTTCGCCAGCGAGTGGGAAGACGTGCAGATCACCAGCCGGGTCTGGGAGCGGCAGACCGCCGACGGGCACCGGGTGGACCTGCGGGTGCACGTGCTGCGCGGGCAGCGGCTCGGTGACCTCGACGGGCTGCGTGACTTCCTCGTCGACTATCACGAGCGGGAACTCGACGATTCACAGCTGATGGACTTCCCGCACCCCGACGGGCCCGGCCGGGCGACCGACACCCAGGTGTTCTGGCTGACCGAGCCGGGCGTCGCGGTGACCGTGCTGGTCGACCCGGAACAGTTCGGTCAGGACGACCTGTTCACCGTTGCGCGGGGCGTCGTCCGGCAGGGCGCGCCGACGGCTTGAGCGCTACGCCGACGGCTCGTACCGATCCTCGGCCGCCTGCGCCAGGTGACACCGGACGATCGCCCGGCAGGAGGTGGCCAGCAGCAGCCCGATGCCAGTCGCCATGACCGGCAGCCCGACACCGAAGGACTGCTCGGCCACCGCATCCAGGCTGCTCCGTTCGCCCAACATGCCGAAGCTCGCCGCCACCACCGCCAGCGCGTTGACCAGGGTGCCCACGGCGGCCACCATGCCGGTCATCGCCGCCACCACGCTGCGCTGTGCCCACAGTGCCGCGCCGGCAGCCAGCAGCAGCCACGCGAAGGTGATCAGGGTCCAGCCGCCTCCGCCGCTGAGCGACGCGTACTCCCAGCCGGAGAACGACCACAGGGCCCGATTCTTCTTGAACCAGGGCATCAGGTATCCGATGAGGGTGACCAGAGTGGCCACGAGCATGCCCGTGTCGACGGCGACCAGTCGGAGCGATGAGGTCTGCGGTGTCGTGGACATGGTCCTCCTCGTCATCGAGTTACGGAGCAGCATCGTACGCGCGGTCCATGATCGCGGCTTGGTCGCGCGTGGTCCCGACGTCTGATGGGGACACTGTGGACACCGCCCTGAAAGCGTTGCGTGGTGATGAATGTGGATGCCGGTGACTGCACTGCGCGGCCGTGGAACCATCGGTTAGCGGCATCGTCCAGTGGCTTGCTCGGGGTAGCGCCACCGAACAGAAGCAACTCGTCAGCATCGATGACGCCGGTGGCGACGCCGCGAAGCCTTCGCTTCCACTCTTCGTCGAATTCGACGCCTTCAAGTGCGGCGTTTGCGACGGCGTTGGCGACCGCCGTTTCGACGTCGGATAGCTGGGTGTGAGGGCTGCTTCGAGCGTTGACGGTGTCATCTGGGGGAGTGACCGGAACCCAGTCGGTGAAACGCTGGTGGAGGTTCGTCGGGTAGGCGTCGGGATGCAGGTCGGCGAGCTGTTCGGTGGCCTGTTCGCGCAGGGTCACCAGGTGGACCAGCAGCCCCGGCATGTTGCCTCGGTACTCGGCGAGCAGGCGCAGCTTCGCCGGTGAGCAGGGCCAGAAGCTGCCACACGCCTGGCAGCGCCAGGTCGGGCGGGACGGGACGTGATCGCGCAGGTGCGGCCGTCTCACCGGTCGCCCCCTGTCGTGCCGCGCCATCGGCTCGGAGTCCTGCTCTTGCTCGGCGGGGGTACGGGTCGAAGCCCGACTGGCCGCACGAACAGTTCGCGGCGCTCGGTGGCGTCGCCGTTGCGATTGAGTACGTAGACCTGGATCCAGGCCCAGTCGTAGTAGGTGCACCGGTCGGCCAGTTCGCGGATCACTCGGACCGTTATCGGCTTGACGAACTGCGGTGACGCCTCATGGGTCAGCAGGTAGACGCCGGGTGCGACGCGGGGCGTGCCGTCCTCCCGTAGAGCCCGGACCGGAGTGGCCGGGCGGCTCGTCCAGCGTGACGCGGGAGCGGCATTCGCGGGCTCTAGTGCAGACACAGGCGACCTCCTTGCAACCACGATCACTGGTTGCATGTGGACAGATACACCGCGTAGATATAGGTTCATCAGACGTCATAGACGTCCCTCCCGGAGGTGGTCATGAACCAAGCGTTGAGGGCAGCCATGGCCGACGCCGGTGAGACCATCGAGAGCCTCGCTGAGCAGGTCGGGGTGGATCCGAAGACGGTTGGGCGCTGGATTACGCCTGGCCGTGTGCCGCATCCTCGTCACCGTGCGGCGGCGGCCACGGCGCTCCAGCGTGAGGTCGAGGACCTTTGGCCGGACGTTTTGAAGCGCCGTGAACCGCCATGGCTGCGGCCATGGGTGGAGACGGAGCTTCAGGCAACCGCGTTGCGGTCCTTTCAGGTCGCTGTCATCCCGGGCTTGTTGCAGACGCCGGCATACGCCTCGGCAGTTCTCAGCTGCGGGTTGCTCGGGCCAGACGAGGTGACCGACTACGTCGAGACCCGGATGCGCCGCCAGAAGGCAGTGCTGGAGCGGCGTAAGCCGCCGCTGTTCGTGGCGGTCGTTGACGAATTCGCACTACGCCGTGGAAACCCGGAAATCATGCATCCGCAGCTTGACCACCTGGTCACCATGGCCCAGCGGCCCAACATTCTGCTGCACGTGCTCCCCTTGGACGCTGGCCTGCACGCCGGGCAGGCGGGACCATTCGTCATAGCGACCACCGAAGACGGCGACGTCGCGTACCTCGATGACCAAGCGGCCGGACGGCTGACAAACGAGACCACCGGGCTTTGGTCCACCTGGGATACGCTGCGCTCGGTGGCACTTCCGCGCCGCCAGACTCTCGACTACCTAGAGGCACGATCATGGCTGACCTGACCGGCGCCATCTGGCGCAAGAGCACCCGGAGCAGCTCCAATGGCGGCGACTGCGTCGAGGTGGCCGACAACCTGCCCGGTGTGGTCGGCGTACGCGATTCGAAGGATCCGACCGGCCCGGCGCTGACCTTCACCCCGACCGCCTGGCGGGCCTTCCTCACCCAGTTCCCCACGCGGCCCTGACCCGCGCGTCCCTGACCGCGCCTCGGTTGGCCGCGCGTCGCTGATCGCGCGGCCCTGACCCGCGCGCCCTCGGCCCATCGGCGGCGCTGATACCGACCGAAACAGGTGTCGCCCCGGCCTTGAAGGCCGGGGCGACAGTGTTGCTATTCGGTTCAGTTACGCGGGACGTTGCGGCGCTCGGGGATGAGCTCGTACCGCTCCGGGTCGATGGTGTTCAGGGTCCCATCGGTGATCGCGTTGAAGATCCCGAAGAGGCCGTCCTCGACCTGCTTGGTCAGCATGCCGTGCTGCTTCTGGCCCCAGGACTGGGTCTGCCCACGGGTCTCGAACAGGATGGTGGCGCTACCCCGCAGGGCGAACGAACCAAGCGCGGTGCCCGGCAGGTTGGTGTTCTGCGGGTAGAGGGTCACCTTGCTCTGCGGCGAGTTGCCGGACTGCAGGGCGTCGTACACGGCGACGTTCACCCGACGCGAGGCGTCGTAGTTGAACTTGGGCCAGTTGCCGTGCTGGGCGGGGTTGTTGATGAAGCGCCCGGAGATGGAGAGGGTGGTGTAGTCGTCCATTCCCTCACCGGTGTAGCAGGCGGCCTGGTTGTGCAGGTCGGCGAAGATGTCGACGGTGCCCTTCCCCTCGTAGCGTGGAGGCCAGAGTTTGAGGGATAGAGGTTCATGGCTGAGACGAGACGCCGGTTCGATCCGGAGTTCCGCGCGGGCGCGGTTCGGATCGTGCGGGAGACCGGGAAGTCGATCGCGCAGGTAGCACGTGATCTGGGGATCAACAGTGGCACCCTGGCCAACTGGGTGCAGCAGGATCGTGCCGCTCGTGGCGAAGCCGCTGCCGGGCAGTTGTCCGAGGACGAGCGGGCGGAGCTGGCGCGGTTGCGGCGGGAGAACGCCGAGTTGGCGATGGAGCGTGATGTCCTCAAGCGATCCGTGGTCCTGTGGGTCAAGGAAGCGACGGGCCGGTGAGCGTGGCCGCCTTCATCGCTTCCCAGAGGACCGAGCATTCCGTGCCGCACGCGGTGGCCTGCCGGGCCCTGGGGGTGTCCGAGTCGTGGTTCTACAAGTGGCGCAACCGTCGGCCGACACCCCGCCAGGACCGTCGGAGCAGGCTGACGGACGCGGTCCGGCGCGTCTTCGATGCCTCGGGCGGCACCTACGGCAGTCCTCGCGTCGGCGACGAACTGCGCGAGCAGGGCTGGCGGGTGTCGGATAACACGATCGCCGCGCTCATGGCCGAGCTGGGCCTGGTCGCCAGAGCGAAACGACGCCGGCGTGGGCTGACTCGGCAGGGCAAGCGGCCGGCCGCCCCGGACCTGGTCAAGCGCCAGTTCACTGCTCCCGCGCCGGACGTCACCTGGTGCGGCGACATGACTGAGATCGTCACGCAGGAGGGCAAGCTCTACCTCGCCACCGTCATCGACCTGTACTCCCGGCACATCCTCGGCTACGCGATGGGCGATCGGCACGACGCCGGCCTGGTCGTCGCCGCGTTGAACATGGCCGCGGTCACCCGCGGCGGCAACGTCGAAGGGGTGATCTTCCACAGCGACAGGGGCAGCGAATACTGCTCGGCCGACTTCGCCCGGGTGTGCGCCCGCTGGAAGGTACGCCAGTCGATGGGCCGGGTCGGCTCGTGCTTCGACAACGCCGTCGCCGAGGCCACCTTCTCCACCATCAAGGTCGAGTACGTCCACCGTCACCAGTTCCGCACCCGTACCGAAGCCCGGCTGAAGATCGCCACCTGGATCACCGACTTCTACAACCGGCGCCGCCGCCACTCCGTCTGCGGCGGACGCTCGCCCATCGACTACGAACGATCAGAGACCCGCGCCCTGGAGGCCCAGGCCGCATAACGGAGCCCTCCACGATTCCAGGGGATTGACAACGGTGCCGAACTCCTGCTCCAGTGCGCGGTACACGTCCCGCGCGGTTTGCGCCTCGGGGGTGATGTACCAGCCGGTGGAGGCGCTGTTGCCCGGGAAGTGGGCGGCCTGCGGAACGTAGTCGAGGTTGGGGTTGAAGTCGCGGTTCACGTCGAACCCGCCGACCCGGGTGTTGTAGTTCCACGCCGTACGGGCGTCGGCGAGCTGCGGGAAGTCGGCGACGACGTCGCTCCAGGTGCGCTGGTTCTGCCGAATGTCGGCCTCGCTGCCATCGGGGTTGAGCTTCGGAATGGCGACGATGGTGACGGCCTTGCGGATCTCCTCGGACCGCTTCGAGTTGTTGCCCAGGGTGCGCAGGGCGTCGAGGACGGCGGCGGTGCCGTGCATCTCGTTGCCGTGGATCTGGCTCTGCACCAGCACCACGGTGTCGCCCTCGCCGACCCGGGCCGTCCAGATCTCGCGGCCCTGGTTCGAGTAGCCGGCGACGTCGACCTGGACCTTGCCCTTGCTGGTGTGCTCGATCTGCTGGAGGCTGCGGCGCAGTTCCTCGTGGCTGATGAAGCCCTGGACCGACTTGCCGCCGGTCTCGTTTCCGCAGTGCGATTCGAGCGGTTGGGCGGCGGCCGGAGCGGTAATCGAAACCGCCATTCCCGGAAGGCCGATGAGCAGCGCGGCGGCGACTGCGACGTGACGCTTTACCCGACTTGGTGACGCTGACGGAACAGCTTTACGCATGGATAGTCCTCCACAGTGATCGGGTGGATCTAGCTCGCCACTTAAGCACAGGTAAGGGCAGCTAGCAATGGGTAAACGTGGATCGGTGACCGGTCCTGGAGGGCCAATCTCAAGCTTTCCTCAATTGTCGCCGAGAACTGCTGACAGTCATCGCTGATCTGTCTACGGTGCCACCTTCGATATCCGTCCGGACCTCGATTTCAATGGTGTTCGACACAGTCAGGTTCGACGATTGTAGAAGATGTCAGGCGCGGATCCACGCAATTGTTCGACATTCGTATCGGTGGACCGGCCGGCATCCATTCCTTGGCTTGTCTGCGGCAGGCCGGGCTCGGAGGGGCGGCAACCTCGGCGCTGCCGGTCACGCCGGCGGGCGGGTCAAGGGCCTGGCGCCGTCGGGCGGTCGCTGGTCGGGCGGGGTTGCGGAGCGGGGGGTGACGCGGTACGCCATGCTTGCGCAGATCGCCGATGGTTCCGGGTGCCCCGCCCGGCGGCGTCCTGAGAGTCGAGGATGGAATGGAATTCTTGACCAGTCCCGAGCTGTGGATCGCGTTCGCGACCCTGCTCCTGCTGGAGATCGTGCTGGGCATCGACAACGTCGTGTTCATCTCGATCCTGTCCGGTCGGCTACCCGAACATCAACAGGCCCGAGCCCGTACGATCGGCATCTCCCTGGCCCTGATCACCCGGCTGCTGCTGCTCGCCTCGCTGTCCTGGATCATCGGGTTGACCGCGCCGCTGCTCACCGTGTTCGGGCAGGAGATCTCCGGGCGGGATCTGATATTGCTGCTCGGTGGCTTGTTCCTGGTGGGCAAGGCGACGTACGAGATCCATGAGCACCTGGAGGGCTCCGACCACGGCCGGTCGAAGAAGAAGGTCGTGTCCTTCGGCGCGGTGATCGCGCAGATCCTGGTGCTGGACGTGGTCTTCTCGCTGGACTCGGTGATCACTGCGGTCGGCATGGTCGACGAGTTGGCGATCATGGTCGCCGCCGTGGTGATCGCGATGATCATCATGCTGGTCTCCGCCGCGGCGGTCAGCAACTTCGTCAACCAGCACCCGACGGTGAAGATGCTGGCCCTGTCGTTCCTGCTGATCATCGGTGCGAGCCTGATCGCGGAGAGCTTCGACCAGCACATCCCGAAGGGCTACGTGTACGGGCCGATCGCCTTCTCCATCTTCGTGGAGTTCCTCAACCTGCGGGTACGGGCGCGGCAGCGCCGCGAGCAGGAGGCGAAGCCGGTGCAGTTGCACCCGACGTACGTCAAGAACAGCCCGGCGCGGCCCGACCCCGAGCCGGAGGTGACCACCACCGCCAGCTGAGCCTGCCCCGCGACCCTGCGCCGCCCGTACCCCGATGGGTGCGGGCGGCGTCTGTCGTGTGTGGACCTTCAGCCTCCCGGATGCCTGGTGAGGGCTGGGCTACCCGGGCGTAACTTTCCATTGACGTTTCTGGATTGTGACGGGATCATCATTGCACGGTCGATCGGACACACCCCCCACCCTTGCCCCGGCAACCCCGGGGTTCTCCCCATGGGAGGTGCAGCGATGCTGCTCCGAAAGGCTGTTCCCGTCCTCGCGCTGACCCTCGCCGCCGTCCTGTCGGCGCCCCCCGCCTCGGCCGCCGCAACCTCGGACGCTGCGGTCGCTGCCGAAGCGCCGGCCACCACCGCTGCCGTCACCTCCGGCCCATCGGCGGCCGCCAAAACGCCGGCCACCACCGCTGCCGTCACCTCCGGCCCATCGGCGGCCGCCAAAACGCCGGCCACCACCGCTGCCGTCACCTCCGGCCCATCGGCGGCCGCCAAAACGCCGGCCAGGACCGTCGCCGCTGAAGCGCCAGCCACCACCACTGACGGACCGGCCGTCACCACGGCCGCCGATGCGTCGGTCGCCGGCGCGGCCGGCGACGGGCTCGGCGCCCTCGCCAATGCCAACCCGGTGATCGTGGTTGGTGGGCTCAGCGGCATCGCCGCGGTGTACCAGCCGCTGGCTGCCCGGCTGCGCGCCGACGGCTACCGGGTCTGGGTCTACGAGCTGCCCAATCTCGGGCTCGGCGACATCGCCGCCTCCGCCGGCAGCCTGCGCACCTTCGTCGGAAAGGTCCGAACCAGCACCGGCGCGGCCAAGATCGACCTGGTCGCCCACTCCGAGGGTGGCCTGGTCAGCCGGTACTACATCAAGAACCTGGGCGGCGGCGACACCGTCGGTCGCTACGTCAGCCTCGGCACCCCCCAGTACGGCACCTACGTCGCCAACATGCTGGCGTTCCTCGGCCTGGGCAGTTGCGCCGGAATCGTCGCCTGCCAGCAGATGACCATCGGTTCGTCGTTCCTCGCCGCGCTCAACGCGGGTGACGACACTCCCGGCCCGGTCCGCTGGACCACCGTACGCACCTGGCAGGACGAACTCGTCCGCCCGGTCGACAACGCCACGCTGGCCGACGGCGCGACGAACGTCCTGATCCAGGCCAAGTGCCCACTACGCGTGGTAGGCCACCTGGCCCTGGTCGTGGACGGCACCACGTACTCGATCATCCGCCAAGCCCTCCGCGACCACCCCATCAACCCCTCCTGCCTAGCCCTCTAACCCTCCGGCCCCCACCC
>NZ_PNOZ01000098.1:0-20309 GCF_002879555.1 Verrucosispora sp. ts21
TCGACGACCACCGGTACGACGACGGCAGGTTGCAGGTGCCCGTCGGCGGCGGAGTGGTGGGGGTCGGGTCGGGGTTGTTGCCCCCGTCGACGCGGACGAGCTGCCACTGCTGGTTGGCGCCGTTCCAGTCGTCGTACTGCACGATGTTTCCACCGTCGGCGGTCGAGGCGCCCTGCACCTCCACCACCTTGTTGCTGTGCCGGCTGATCAGCCGGATGTGGCCACCGTCGGAGTCGGCCAGCCGGAACTGCTGGTTCGCTCCGTTGTGGTCGGTCCACTGCACGATGCTGCCGCCGTTGGCGGTCGACCAGTTGTAGATGTCGAGCACCTTGCCCGACAGCCGCGACTTCAGGCGGTAGTAGCCGCCGCCCGAGTCGACGAACTGCCACTGCTGCTGGTTGCCGTTGTTACGCGCCCACTGGGTGATCCGCGCTCCATCGTTGGTGGCCAGGTTGTACACGTCCAGGGCCTTGCCGCTGTTGCGGTTGAGCAGCACGTACCAGGCGTTCGTGTCGACAGTCGCCGCAGCGGCCGGGGTCGACGTCACCGCCACGGCGGTGACACCGCCCACCACCGCCGCCACGCCGGCCGCGACGACGCGCAGCAACCGCCCGCGCCGACGCGACGGCGGCGGCGCGAGCAATTCAGATCTACCAAAGGCAGACATGATCCTCCTTCAAGATGACCAGGACCCCGAACGGCCCAGGACGGGCACACCACGACGCGCAGCGACCGAGCCGTAGCGTGTTAGCGCTAACAGTGGCGTCCGCATGCCCTGGCGCACGCCTGAACCAAGATCCGACGACACAGGCCTGCCCGGTGAACCTCCGGCGTCATCACCCTTGAACATCGAATGTGGGCGATAACATGTCGTTCGTCAAGTCGTAACTTGGCGGTTTCACGGAGACTGTCCGCGCCGGGAAGGCGGGCGCGGCCAGTGCCGACCGTCGTTGTGCAGGCACCGCCCTGTCCACCGCCCCGGCCCAGGACGGCGCATCCGCAGCGCGCTCCCTGATGGCGCTAACATCGGCGTTTACGCATGATTCGGTCGTCGCCGCACCCGCACCCGCGCCGTCGTCACCGCACCCGCGCCGGGAGGCGTACCGGACCGGCAATGATCGTGAAACCGGCCCGGCTTTCACGAATTGAAGGGGCGACCACCCGCCGAGCCGCAATTCGGCAAGGTCAACCCTCACTCTGCGTGAGTTGATTCACAGCATCCGTCCTGACGCCATCTTCTCGACAGGGCGTCGGTATCTTTGCCGACATGCTGTCGGCTACCTATCGGATGCGGTGAGCCCATGTTCCTCGCCATACGCGAACTTACTTTCGCCCGCGGTCGATTCGCCCTGATGGGCGTCGTCGTCGCGCTCATCGCGATCCTCACCGTACTGCTGAGCGGACTCTCCGTCGGGCTGGTCAATGACGGAGTCTCCGGCCTGAAACGTCTCCCCGTGACCTCGCTGGCCTTCCAGCACGAGGTCGCCAAGGACTCCGCCTTCTCCCGCAGCGTGGTCGAGACCTCAGCCGTCGACACCTGGGCGGCCCAGGACGGTGTCGCCGAGGCGGCACCGCTGGGCAACACCCTCGCCAACGGTCGGACGAACGAGGGAATCGAGGTCGACCTCGCCCTCTTCGGCGTCGAGGTCGGCTCCTTCCTCGACCCGGCCGTCGCCGAGGGTCAGCGCCTGGCCGGCGAAGGCGAGGTGGTGATCAGCTCCACCGCCGCCGAGCTTGGCATCTCGGTGGGCGACACGATCGAACTGGAACCCGCCGGGACCCCCCTCAAGGTGGTGGGCATCCTCGGCGAGCAGCACACCTTCGGCCACGTCGACATCGGTTACCTCCCGCTGCGCTCGTGGCAGGAAGTGAAGGCAGGCGTACGGGCGGGCGACGCCGCACCCGAGCGCATCTACAACGAGATCACCGCGGTCGCCGTACGCGCCGCCGACGGTGCCGACGTCGACCTGGCGGCCGGCGACAAGGCCGCCGGCACGACCTCGATGACCCTGGAGCAGTCCTTCGGCGCCTCGCCGGGCTACACCGCCGAGACCTCCACGCTTCAGCTGATCCAGGTCTTCCTCTACGCCATCTCGGCCCTCGTGGTGGGCGCGTTCTTCACCGTGCTCACCGTGCAGCGCAAGCAGGAGATCGCGGTGATCCGGGCGCTCGGTGCCAGCACCCGTTACCTGCTTAGGGACAGCCTGCTCCAGTCGGTGGTGCTCCTGGTCCTCTCCGCCGGGGTCGGCGTCGCGATCGGCGTGGCAGCCGGTGCCGCCATCTCGGCCACCCCCATGCCGTTCGTGCTGGAGGCCGCACCCATCGCCGTCGCCACCGCTCTGCTGCTCATTCTGGGCGTCGTCGGTGCCACCGTGGCCGTCCTGCGCATCACTCGCGTCGACCCGCTCACCGCGCTCGGAGGCAACCGATGACCGCCATGCTGTCCCTGTCCGACGTCACCCTGATCCACGGCGACGGCGAAGACACCGTCACCGCCCTCGACAAGGTCAACATGGAGGTCGAGGCGGGCGAGCTGGTCGCGGTCGTCGGCCCCTCCGGCGCCGGCAAGTCCAGCCTGCTGGCGGTCTGCGGAGCGCTCATCAGCCCCACCTCGGGCACGATCCGGCTCAACGACCTGGACCTCAGTGCGCAGTCGCCGCGCCAGCTCACCGCGATCCGTCGGGAGCGGATCGGCTTCGTGTTCCAGAGCGGCAACCTGATCCCCTCGCTCACCAGCCTGGACCAGGTACGGCTGCCGCTGACCTTCGGCAAGGTCGCCAACCCGCGCGACCCTCGGGAACTGCTGGCCGAGGTCGGCATGTCGCACAAGGCGGACCGACGCCCGCACCAGCTCTCCGGCGGCGAACGGCAGCGGGTCGGCATCGCGCGGGCACTTGTCACCCGCCCGCAGGTGCTCCTGGTGGACGAGCCGACCGCGGCCCTGGACCGCCAGCGCAGTCAGGACGTCGTCGCCCTGCTGGCCCGCGAGGCGCACGAACACGGGGTCGCCACCGTCATGGTCACCCACGACCATGAGGTGCTGCACCACTGCGACCGGGTGCTTGAGATGATCGACGGCAGGCTGCTGCCCGCCGAGAGCAACGCCTCGGTCTGAGGTCACCGCCCAGACCAGCCACCCAGACGAGGAGGAGCGCGTGCCGCGGATCCAGGCGGCCAGCGTCGCCGAGCACCACGCCCGACAACGGCGTGCCCTGCTGGACGCGGCACGCGCTCTGCTGGCCGAGACCGAGCAGGCGCCCTCCATGGCGGCGATCGGACGTCATGCCGGGCTCGCCCGCTCCAGCGTCTACCAGTACTTCGCCTCCGCCGAGGATCTCCTCGCCGCCGTCGTGGCGGACGTCTTCCCGACCTGGGCGGGCCAGGTTCTGGAGCGGGTGGCGGCGGCGCCGACGCCGGGCACTCGTATCTGGGCGTACGTGGTGGCGAACGTCGACCTGTTCGCAAGCTCCGAGCAGGCGGTGGCCCGGGCCCTGAGCCGGATGGTGGAACCGCGTGTGTTGCAGGGCCCGATGGAGGAGTTCCACGCCCAACTCCAGGGGCCCCTGCGGCAGGCGCTCACCGAGTTCGGTGAGCCGGAGCCGGAGACGATGGCCGAGCTGATCGACTCCCTCATCGTGCGGGCGTCCCAGGACGTCGGCGCCACCGCCCGCACGCAGGCGAGGAAGACCGCGGACATCACGCTTGCCCGGTTACGCCGGCTGCTCGGCCCGTACCTCGGCCTGGGTCCGCAGGACTGACGCCCACCGACCCCGGCCGAGGACCGCGCTGGTCAGAGCAGGAGCAGCAGGGCCGACCCGACCACCACCGCCGGAATGGTGGTGATGACCGTGGCCATCAACGCGGAGTGCCGGCGCAGCGCGGCGAGCGGGATCAACGCGTCGCCGTCCTGACTTATGGCGTTCGCGACCAGGGTCGGCAGTGGCAGCCCTCCGCTGACGTACAGGCCGGTGAAGACGATCTGCACCGCGCAGCCGGGAATCAGGCCGATGCCGGCACCGATCAGCACCCCCAGCAGCCCACCGAGCGCGATCTGCGAACCGTCGAATCCGGTGGTGCTGGTGACCACCTGCCAGGCCAGGTACGCCACCGCCACCCAGACGGTAATGAAGGACGCCTCGTGGGCGCTGTGCCGCACGGTCGCCCCCATCGACTGCGGGTGTGCGGTCTCCAGGTTGTCGTCGGCCAGCCGCCCACGACCGGCAGCGAAGATCACCGTGGCGAGCAGGGTGCCGAGCACACCGAGCGCCAGGTACGGGTCGATCCCACCGAGTGCCCGAGTGAGCACCGCCGGATCGACAAGTTGGAACAGCACCGGCACCGACACGGCGAAGGCCGGCACGGTCAAGCCCCAGAAGATCGTGGACGCGGACAGCTGTGGCAGCACGCCACGGAGCAACCGTCGTGAGCCGGCCAGGTCGGGCACGCCGACCGCAACCAGGCCGCCACCGCCCCCGGACCCGACCGGCGCGGACCCCGAACCGCCGGACCCAGCACCGCCCGACCCGGAACGGCTGGACCCGGCACCGCCGACGCCGGATCCGACGGGCGTGGGCCTGAGGGGTGCGGAGCCGGCGGGCGTGGCCACCGCGGACCCGGCGGGCACGGCCACCACGGCGGGCGTCCGGCGTACCGCACGCGCCGGGTCGATGCCGAGCGCGTCCACCACGTACCCGGTGATCAGACCGACCACGAAGAGCAGCGTGTGGATCTTGAGCGCGAACATCGGATTCCAGGCCATCACCACCCACGAGGAATCGCCCATCGTCGCCACCAGGGCGGCGATCACCGTGCCGAACGACACCTTGCCCCGGGCGTACAGCGGCATGAGGATGATCGCGCCACCGCAGCCGGGACTCACCCCCAGCAACGCTCCGACCATCGGCCCGAACCGCCGATGCCGGGTCAGCCCGTCGGTGACCCGGTCTCCGTAGCGCCAGCGCAGCCAACCGAAGAGCGCCACCATCACGGCGACGTAGACACCAACCTGCATGAACGCGTCAGCGATCGGACGCAGGACGATTTCGGTCATGAACACACCTCCAGGCGACAGACGGCCTGCGGGGGATGTGCTGCTTCAGGCCGCAGCAGGTACGCCACGGCCCTTCCCCGGACGCTGGCCCATATGGGCCATTCGGCGACCCCGCTGGGTCATCCGGTCCAGTCACGGTCCGGGATCACCTTCGGTACGAATGCGCATGATGGCTCGTTAACCGGGAAGGAGCGAACATGTCACACTGTTCCCCCATCCGGGTTGCAGTCGTCGACGGCCAGCCGATCTTCGCTCGCGGCCTCGAACTGCTCCTTCCTGCCGCCACCGATGGGCGGGCGCAGGTGGTGGGCTTCACCGCCGACGCCGCGGCGGCGGCCTCGCTCGTCCGTCGGTGCGTACCCGACCTGGCCCTGGTCGACCTGCACATGCCGACGCCCGGGGGGATCCGAGCCGTGGCGGCCATCCGACGGACCACGCCACAGGTCCGCGTCGTGGCCATGTCCGACGCGGAGGACCTGAGTTCGCCGCTCCAGGCGCTGGAGGCCGGCGCCGAGGCGTACGTGCCCAAGAGCGCCGAGCCGGAGAAGCTGCTCCCTCCACTGCTGGCGGTCCTGGACGGCTGGGCGGTGATGCCGACGCAACTGCTGGGCACGTTGCTCCGACCCGCCCGGTTCCCGCCGGTCAGCCTCGACGAGGCGGAGCGTGCCCTGCTCCGATCCATCGCCGCCGGCCGGAGCACGCTGGAGATCGCCGATCAGATGCACGTCTCCGACCGGACCGTGAAGCGGATGTCGGCCGCTCTGTTGCGCAAGTTGCGGGTCTCCAACCGCGCCCAGGCCGCAGCTCTCGCGGGCCATGCAGGGCTGCTCGACGACTGACCGGTCTCACCGCTCGACGTCGTCGGTACGCGGACGGGCACCGGCGATGAACGTGTCGAGGGCCGGCCCGTGCAGCACGCCGCCGGGCAGCGGATCACGCAGTGCCCGTACCACCAGGCGCGCCACGGGTAGTCGGTCCGGGCGCAGCGCCGCGGCGAGGACCACGTTGCCGTACCGCCGGCCGCGCAGCATCCGACGGTCGGCGACGACGCAGACGTCGGCGAAGACCGCCCGCAGGGTGGCCGCCTGCACCCGGGCCAGGACCAACGGCGGCAGGTCGGTCACGTTCACCAGGTAGATGCCGTCCGGTCGCAGCACCCGGGCGACCTCGGCGGCGAACGCCACGGTCGCCACGTGCGGCGGCATCCGGGCCGCCCGGTAGATGTCGGCGAGCACCAGGTCGTACGCCCCGGCGGGGACCTCGGCCACCGCGTCCCGCGCGTCGGCGACGTGGATCTCGACACCGGCCGGCACGGGCGGCAGCTCGCGTGTCACCAGGTCGACCACGGCCGGCTCCCGCTCGACGACCAGTTGCGCCGAGCCGGGCCGGGTGGCGGCGAGGTAACGCGGCAGCGTCAGTGCGCCGCCGCCGAGGTGCAGCACGTCCAGCGGCCGACCGGCGGGCGCGGCGAGATCGGCCACGGCGGCCATCCGCCGGACGTACTCGAAGTGCAGGTACGTGGGATCGGCAAGGTCGACGTACGACTGCTCGACACCGCCGGCCAGCAGCGTACGCCCGGTGGGTCGGACCGGATCGACGACCAGTTCCAGCCGGTCGTCGTCGGATGCCCCCATGACCAGGCAGGCTAACCGACCCGCCCGAGCTGCTCTCCCGGCCCGTCGGCACCGCCTCAGGCGGTGCCGATTCCCCGGCCGGCCCGGCTCGACCCGCCGGTCGCGAGCCGCATGAGGTCGGTGTTGAAGTCGATCTCCAGCGGGCTGCTGCCCGGCCGGGCGTTTCCACCCCAGGTGTGCTGGTAGCTGTCCCAACTCTGGTCGGTGATGGCGCTGCGGACGGAACTCGCCACGAGCGCCGCCAACTCGGCCGCCGTGCGGTCGATCCGACTGCCGAGGGAGGCGTCGCCCCAGTCCTCAGGAGCGGCGAAGACCGAGGTCGGGACCGGCAGAGCCCGCATGAAGGCGAAGAGCGGACGCAGCTGATCGTCGATCACCAGGGCGTGCCGCGAGGTGCCCGCGGTGGCACCGAGCGCGATGGGTGTGGCGATGAGCAGGTCGTTGTCGAGCACGTCCACGAAGGATTTCAAAAGCCCGCTCATGCCGGCCTTGTAGACGGGCGTGGTGACGACCACGCCGTCGGCCGCGGCCAGGGTCTGGATCGCCGTGAGGAGATCACCTTGCGGGTGACCAGTGACGATGGCGCTGGCGATCTCACCGGCGAGCGGCCCGAGGTCGATGATCGCGACGGTGGCCTCGATGTCCCGGGCAGCGAGCCGGTCGAGGGTCTTCTGCGCGATGCGGTCGGCGAGCCGACGCGAGGACGAGGGCACGCTCGTACCACCGTTGACCACGACGATGCGGCGGGGCGCGGTGTCGGCGGGCATCGGGTCGGTGTTCGCGGGCGCGGTGTCGGCGGCGGTCGCCGGGACGCGCGAGGGCTCGAAGGTCATGCCGAGTCCTGACTGTCGTGTCGGGTGGGGCCGGGGTCGACCCGGTCGATGATCTGCTGGGCGAGGGCCCGCAGCTCGGTGAGCTGGGCCGGAGTGAGCGCCGCTGTCATGGCCGACGTGACCGCCTGGGCGTGGCGGGTGCCGACGGCCCGCTGGAGCGCGGCGCCCTTCTCGGTCAGCGTGAGGACGGAGGCGCGACGGTCACGGGGGTCGCAGTCGCGAGCGACGAGTCCGCGCTGTACGAGCCGGCTGCACAACCGCGACACCCCGGCCTGCGTCATGAGGATGCCGCGGTTGATCTCCGTCATGCTCATGCCCCGAGGCGATTTCCTGAGCGTGTAGAGGACGTCGTACTCGTTGGGCGTGAGCTCGTGCCAGATGTCGTCGGCCAGGAACCGGCGGGCGAGGAGGACCTGGGCCCGGAAAAGGCTCTCCCATGCCTCGTTCGCCAGCCGCTCCTCCGCGTTCACCGGATCACCGGGTAGACGGCGGGCGTCGCGGGGTCGCTGTCCTGGTAGGGCGAGGTGCCCGTGACGTTGTCACCACGGTTGGCGTTGGGTCGCGGCTGCCGCGGCTGCCCGTCGCCGTACTTCTGCCGGACCCGCTGCTCATGGGTGGGTGCCGGGGCGGCCTGTGGGGAGCGACGCGACGCCATCTCCTTGCGCAGCACCGGGACGACCTCCTCGCCGAGCAGGTCGAGCTGTTCGAGAACCATCTTCAGCGGCATGCCGGCGTGGTCCATGACCCAGAGTTGGCGCTGGTAGTCGCCGAACATCTCCTGGAATTCGAGCGTCTTGTCGATGACCTGCTGCGGGCTGCCGACGCTCAGCGGGGTGCGCTCGGCGTACGTCTCCAGCGAGATGCTGTGGTCGTAGACCGGTGCCTCGTCGAAGTACGGGCGGAAGGTGCGAAAGGCGTCCTGCGACCGGCGGGCGATGAAGGCCTGACCGCCCAGCCCGACGATCGCCTGCTCCTCGGTGCCGTGCCCGTAGTGGGCGAAGCGCCGCCGGTAGAGGTTGACGAGCGGCAGGAAGTGCCCGGTCGGAGCCAGGATGTTGTTGGCGAAGAAGCCGTTGCCGTAGTAGGCGGCCTGCTCGGCGATCTCCGGCGTACGGATCGAGCCGTGCCAGACGAAGGGCGGCACGTCGTCGAGCGGCCGAGGGGTCGAGGTGAAGCCCTGCAAGGCCGAGCGGTACGAGCCCTCCCAGTCCACGACGTCCTCCCGCCACAGCCGGTGCAGCAGGTTGTAGTTCTCCAGGGCCAGCGGCAGCCCTTTACGGATGTCCTGACCGAACCAGGGATAGACGGGAACGGTGTTGCCGCGACCGAGCGTGAGGTCCAGCCGGCCCTTGGCCAGGTGTTGGACCATCGCGTACTCCTCGGCGATGCGCACGGGATCGTTCGTGGTGATCAAGGTGACCGAGGTCGAGAGGATGATCCGCTTGGTCAGCGCGGCGACGTGGGCCAGGAAGGCCGCCGGGGAGGAGGAGAAGAACGGCGGGTTGTGGTGCTCGCCGATCGCGAAGACGTCCAGACCGACTTCTTCGGCCTTTACCGCGATCCGGGTCAGGGCGTCGATGCGTTCCGCCTCGCTCGGTGTGGTGCCGGTGACCGGGTTCCGGGTGACGTCACTGACGGAGAAGATGCCGAACTGCATGGTGATGCCTTTCCGGGTTGGTGGGGGTCTGACGGCGGCTCACGGCGCGCCCACCGACCTCAACGTACATGACGAGTCATGTATTTCGGCAGCCGGTGCGGCTGGGTCCAGAACGGTGATGCCGGGACGGTGGGCAGGGTCGTCCACCGCCCCGGCGACGGCAGGCCGGGCTCAGGCGACGCGGGAACCCAGCAGTTCGGCGCGCAGCGCGTCGAGTTGCTCGTCGGTGTCACTGGCGACCCGGCGCAGGATCTCCACCGCGTCCTGCCCGACCGGTGCCCGACTGGGGGCAGGCTCCTCGGTGGCGAGGCGGACCACCCAGGCCGCCGCGTCCACGGCAGGCAGCCCGGAACCCTGCATGCCGTTGAGCGCGTCCTTGAAGGCGGCGAAGTTCTCGCCGTACAGATCTCGCTGCTGCGCGGTGAAGCTCTCGGTGACGCGGTCCAGCGCCGCAGCGGTCTTGGCCGGTCCGCCGGTGAGCATGTTTCCGGCCTGGGCGATCACCACGTCGACCCCGAACGGACGCAGTTCGTTGCGGTAGACGTCGGCGATCGCCTCGAGCGCGGCCTTGGTCGCGCTCGACGGTCCGTTGAACTGCAACGGGAAGCGACCGGTCATCGCGCCGATCAGCACGATCCGCCCCCGGGCGGCGCGCAGCAACGGCAGGAAGGCATTTGTCGCCGAGATGGTGCCGAAGACGTTGACGTCGAACTCCCGGCGTATCTCCGCGATGGGCAGCACCTCCAGCGGGCCCGGGGTGAGGATGCCGGCGTTGTTGATCAGGATGTCCAGGCCATGGTCGCCCACGGCCTCGGCAACCTCGTCCGCCCAGGCACGGACTGCCGTATCGTCGGCGACATCGACGACGCTGAGGTTGACACCCGGCTCGTCCGCGAGACCGCCGGCCTCCTCCATCGAAAGCGCGGTCCCGTAGACCGTGTAGCCCGACGCGGCGAACTGCAGCGCGAGCTCACGCCCCAGGCCGCTCGCGGCACCGGTGACAGCGACGGTCCGAAGCTCAGACATGGCGAGCATCCTTTCCCCGATTCGTTGTGCCGATCCGTGGTGGACCGGCACTCCCCCCAACATTCATGACTCGTCATGCATCTCGGATGACGGTCGTCGGTCGGCCGCCCTTCTCGGCTCAGCCACGAGCACGAGACCTCTGAACCGTTTTCAGTCTGGCTGCGTGTAGATGCCGAGCGGCTTTGAAGGCGCTTAAACCAGGAGAAAACGGAGAGAACAGTGTCGCGAAAGAGTGCTTTGTCCGTTGTTGTGCTGATGGCGGTCGGTGCCGCGCTGGCCGCCTGCGACTCGACCCCGAGCACCCCCGCCCCGCAGTCCAGCGCAGTCGGACAGGGCGGGACCACCCCCGCTACGGTGCCCGGCGAGGGCGCTGCCGGGCTCTCCCTGCTCACCGGCACCGCCCGAGCCAACAACTCCCCCGCCAACACCGGGGACTGGGCGGTGCCGAACGGCGGCGTACCGAAGGGTGCGGTGGCCCGGGCCGCGGCGAAGTGGGTTCAGCTCACCGCGAGCAGAGCCGGCGACCTCGACCCGGTCGTGGTGAACGGCGCCCGGCTGACCCTCTACCGCTTCGACAACGACAGCAACAGGCCGTCGAAGTCGAACTGCAACGGCGACTGCGCGGCCACCTGGCCCCCGGTGACCATCGCCCCCGGCGGCACGATCTTCGTCGCCGGCGTCGAGCAGTCGGCGATCGGCACCGTACGGCGGGACGACGGCCGGCTTCAGGTCACCATCAACGGCTGGCCGGTGTACCGGTTCGCCCGCGACACCCAGCCCGGTGAAACCCTCGGGCAGGGCGTCGGCGGCACCTGGTTCGGCATCACCCCGAACGGTCAGAAGGCCGGCGGTGCGGACACCCCGCGGGACGGTGGGTCGAACGTTCCACCGGCGACCGGCGTCACCCTCTTCGACGACGCCAACTTCAGCGACCTCGGCCCGTCCCAGGGGGTCGCCGGCAGCGGTTGCCGAAACGTCGGCCGGGTCGGTGTCGCCTCCTCGCTGATCACGTCGGGTTCGCTCAAGCTCTGGTCCGGGCCGAACTGCACCGGCCGCTCGGTCGTGGTGAACGGCGACGTCGCCGACCTCGCCTCGATCAACTTCGACGACACGGTCGCCTCCGTCCTCTTCGGCTGACCCCTCCGCTGCTTCACCGGGTGTGCCGGCTCCGCCTCGCGCGGGCCGGCACACCCGTTTGTGGTGCCCGGCCTCCTGACCAGGGCGGCCGGCAAGCTCAACGAGAAAGGTGCCCGAGAGTGGGAAATCGGATCAACGGGGTGGCGGTGCTGCTGGCGGCGGTACTGCTCGCGGGGTGCGCCCGGTCGGTGGCCGGCACCGCCGAGACCGAGCAGTGGAGCCCGACCCGGGCCGCCGGACTGGAGATCACCTCGGGCCAGAGCGGTCCCCGACCCGGTGTGCCCGACACCGGACTGACCGCGGTGAACGGCGACGGCGGCGAGATCGACCGCCTCGCGTTGAACGCGGTCGAGGACGTGCAGCGCTACTGGGCGCAGGAACTGCCGGCAACCTTCGGCGTACCGTTCGCGCCGGTCCGGCGTCTGTTCTCGTACGACTCGACCGGTCCCGGACCGGTCGTCTGCGGCACCGACACGACGGGCCTGGCCAACGCCTTCTACTGCCCGGCGGAGGACACGGTCGCCTGGGACCGGGGCGAACTGCTGCCCACCCTGGCCGACACCTTCGGCACGATGTCGGTGGTGGCGGTGCTGGCCCACGAGTTCGGCCACGCCGTGCAGTTCCGGCTGGGCGTCGGCGGGTCGACCAGTTCGATCGTGCGGGAACAGCAGGCCGACTGTTACACAGGCGCCTTCTTCCGCTGGCTCGCCGAGGGAAACGGGCCGCACTACCGACTCGCCACCGGCCCGGGCCTCAACCAGGTCCTCGGCACCCTCTTCTTCATCCGCGACTCGACGGAGGTCGGCTTCGACACCGACGGCGCGCACGGCAACGCCTTCGACCGGGTCTCGGCCTTCCAGTTCGGGTTCGGTGACGGGTCCGGTCGCTGCGCCCGGATCGACGAGACGGAGGTACGCGGGCGGATCACCCAGCAGTCGGCGGCTGCGGTGGTCCCCGGTGACGACGGCAACCTGCCGGTCGACGACCCGGACGCGCTGGCGGCCCTGCTGTCGACACTGCGGGCGGCGTTCGGGCCGAACACCGCCCCGATCGTCGGCACGACCGTCGCAGACTGCCCCGAGGGCGGCCGTACCGCGCCGGTGTCGTACTGCCCGGCGACGGGCACGCTCGGGCTGGACCTCGCCGGGCTGGCCGCGATCGGCACGGCCCGGTCCGACGGGGGTGACGGGATCGGGGACTTCGCGGCCTTCGCCGAGATCGCCTCCAGGTACGCGCTCGCCGTGCAGCAGGCCGCCGGGCTGCCGTTGCGCGGTGTCGCTGCGGCGGGGCGTACGGCCTGCCTGACCGGATTCTGGGCGGGGACGATCACGGCCGGGCGGGGTGCCCCGCTGGCCCTGTCCCCGGGGGACCTGGACGAGGCGGTGGCGGAGATGCTCGCCCCGGAGAGCCTGATCGCCGCCGATGTCGACGGCCGCAGCATCCCGTCCGGTTTCGCCCGGGTGCAGGCGTTCCGGGAGGGCTTTGCCGCCGCCGACCCGGCGGCCTGCGCCGACCTGTTCCGGTAACCACACCGGCCGGGGCCCGCTACGGGTGCCCCGGCCGGCAACTGGTGCCGACGCCTACAGCGCCACGTCGGCGTACGTCTTGCCGTCGGTGTTCTCCACCCGGACCGCGACCACCTCGGACGGCGCGATCAGGGCACTGCCTTCCAGCGAGACGCCCTCGGTCTCGCCCTTCGCGGAGACCAGCCAACTGCCGGCCAGGATGGTGCTGCCGTCCCGACCGACGACGATCAACCGACAGCGTTCCCCGGCCGGTATACCGAGAACCGCCGCGTTGACCCGGACCCAGCCCTCGGACGGCGCCACCGCGACCGTCATGCGCACACCGGTGTCCGGGTCCAGTGCGGTGGCGAACCGGGTCCCCGGGGCGGCGGGAGTGGCGGACACGGCCGGGGTCGGCCCGGCGGCGACCTGCGCGGCCGCACCGTCGGCCGAGCGCCCCACCATCACGCCGGCCGAGACGGAGGCGGCGACGGCCGCAGCCGCAGCCACCGCGATCAGACTGGTCCGGCGCTGCCGCTGCTCCCGCGACTCCGACCGGATCTGCCGGAGGGTGCGTTGCAGCAGCAGGTCACCGCCCTCGGGCGGTCCTTCCAGCAGCATCGCGTCGGGTACCGCCTCCAACGCCATCTCGTACTCCCGTAGGGACTCGACCTCGTCGCGGCACTCCGCGCAGCCGGTCAGGTGCTCCTCGATCTGTCGGACCTGCTCGGCGTCGAGCGTCTGCATGAGATATCCGCCGATGTCAACGTGTTCATCGGCCGGGTGCGACGAGTTTGTGCTCATGAGGCAGGCCGTTCCGCTTCGACCGGGCGCTTTGCGATGTCGCGCAGCGCGCGGAGTGCGTAGTAGGAGCGTGACTTGACCGTTCCCGGCGGGATGTTCAACGCCTTGGCGGCTTCCGCGACTGTACTCCCCAGTAGGTACACCTGCTCCAACACCTCACGGTGTTCGGTGGAGAGCTGGTTGAGGGCGTCCATCACCACCATCGAGTTGACCACCTGGTCGGCGTGGTCGCGTTGGATGGCGACGTCGGTGGGCGACTCCGGCACCTCGGTGGGCCGGGCCCGACGGGCGCGCACCTGGTCGGTGACGATGTTGCGGACCACTGTCAGCAGCCAGCCGCGTACCGATCCCTTGCCGTTGACCAGGCTGTCCGGATGCCGCCAGGCCCGAACCAGAGCCTCCTGCACCACGTCCTCGGCCGCCGCCCGGTCCCGGGTCAACTGCGACGCGTACGCGAGCATCGCCCGCCCGTGCTCGTGGAACAGCGACCGCACCAACGCCTCGTCCGCCACCTCCCGGCGTCGGTCACCCCGCAGCCCGGTCACCGACCGCACCTTCGGTCGCCCCGGCGTCGACGATCCAGGTTCCTCGGGTTCCGGCGACGAAGGCCTCGACCAACCCCGACGGGTTATCGGCCTGGTCATGTCGTTCCCCCCTGGGCCTCCGACGGCGTCGGAGAAACGGCGGCAGCACGGGTGGTCGCCATCACGGACCACACCCCCCGTGCCCGCCTCGGCCGGCCGGGCCGGGTCACCGCACGCGGTAGGGACGCGTCCGGCGGCACGAGCGGTAGCAACAGCCTGCGGACGGAAGAACAGGTCATTTTCGTACCAATCTCACGAAACGAGGACGAGCCGAGCAGCCCGGTGGTCGGGCGGGGAGCCGATCGGGCGCGCGAGGTCGCCGCGGGTGTCAGGCACAGCCCGCGTACGCCGATGTCAAAAGCACCGTCGGGCCGGCGAACCCTGGCCGCGGTGGATGGGGAACCCGCTGGTCTCACCCGGTCGGGGCCGCGTGGCTGGCCCCCCTCGCCGGGCGGCCCCGACCGGAGCGCAACGGGAATCAGCCGAGGCTGTTCCCGGTCTGGGTGTCGACGTGGTAGCTAGCCATGCTGGTATCCGCTCCTGTCCTGCTGGACTGCTCCGAAGGGGTCCGGATTGCCCGGCACGGTCAGCGCCACCGGCGTTGACACCACCCACACGGTTACCGACACGCAGCGGTTCACACAGTTCGACGGCGAGGCCGGAAAGTGGTCGGCACCACAGCCGGACGGCACATCTGAACCGGTTCGCGACCGGTTCCGTGTGCTTGCCGAGCCGACGGAGGAGGCTCGGTCGTCAGCTGCGAAGTGCCGGCCCAGACGCTGCGGACTGCTCGTCGACGCAGGTCCGGCCGCTGTTCAGGCAGCCGACCACCCGCGCCATCAGCTCGTCCGGCATGAGGTTGACGAAGAACGCGTGATCGGTGAGGGGGCTGTTGCGTTGCCCGTCGAACGCGTCGATCCGGAACCGCTTGCCGGTCGGCAGGTCGTAGGCGGCGACCAGGCGCAACTGCGGCACCGGGAAGGTGCCCTTCGGGCAGCCGCCATCCACCGTCGGGAAGACGAGGTGCGCCCGGTGGTCGGGGGTGTCCAGGTGGCGACCGTCCCAGCAGCTCGGGAAGTCGTGGATGCGGACCACCCGGTCGCCCGGCGGGCAGACCGGATAACTGGTGGTACGCCGGTCAGGCGTACTGTCGCAGGTCCAGGTGGCCCGCGCCTGCGCGCCGCCGTTGGTGATCGCCGCAGCGTCACCGACGGTGCCCCGCAGCAGGCGCGGCATCGGCACGACGTTGCCCTGCGGGTTGCCCCGGTAGGTCAGGGTGAACGCGCTCGGCACCTGGATCCGCCCACCGTGCCCGTCGGTCAGTCCGTCGTACCCGCCGGTCGGGCCGTCGTGCCCGCCGGTCGGGCCGTCGTGCCCATCGGCGGGTTCTTCGTCGACCAGGCGCAGCACCGGCCAGAAGTACGTCGACAGGTCGCCGTTGCGGCAACTGGTCTCGCCGTCGGCCAGGCTCTCGATGGTGGAGTCGACATCGTGGAGAGGTTGCCGACGTAGTCGTGCACGTGGTGGGCGGGGCCGGGGTAACCGGGCGCGGAGACCACGTTCACGGTGTTGCGGTGGCCGTTCTCGTTGCGACCGCAGTCCCAGGTGTAGCTTCCGGTCGCGGCACCGACGGCCGGCACCGGCTGGGTGAGGTTCGGTGGTACGGCGTCGATGTCGACGAAGTCGGCGCCCAACCGGGCCGCGATCCCGGTGCCCGCCGGTGCCCCACCGAGGTTGACGCCACAGCCGGCGACCAGACCCAGCCCGGCTCCGATCAGCGCCATCTCCAGCGTCATCACCAGGGCGTACGCCCGCCGCCGAGCCATCCCCGCCTTGCTCATGACGTCACCATATGCAGCTTCCGCCGCATCCCACGCCGGCCCTCGGCCCGCCGATGAGCCGTGCTGACCAGCACAAACGCCTTTGGTTCTAGATCCCCTGTCGCTGTTGGTGTGACGATCGACGCGGTGTGACCCGGGATACCGGGCCGCCCACCGCGCATCCTCTCCGAGCGGGCGGCCGGCCGAGCAGTTCGGTGAGCGCACCCGACAGTTGCGGGGTGAGTTGGCGGCTGGTGCTGTACCTCCCGGCGGATAGACGCGCGGGCCGGGCCGGAAGGTTAACGCACACTTCGTGACTTTTCCGCGTCACCGGAGGTGTCGATTCCTCCACTGCGGAGCGACGGCCGGAAACGGTACCGATTGCTTACCGAAACTACCGGTTGAAAAGGCTGGAACTTTCTGCCAGCCTGATAGCCACCGATCGATGTTGTCGCTAACATGATCTTCCGGACCGGGGAGGCGCCTCTCGCGACCAAGGCCACCTACGCACCCGGTCACTCTCCACCACCTGCCAGTCCACCGCCCGCAACAACGTCTCCGCGGGCAGACCGGGCCAACCCGTTGGAACCCTTTACACGCTGGTCAGCCGGCTCGCCTCTGGGCGAACGCTGACGTGAGTCCCGGCCTGCTCGGCGGACTCGACATCGTGGGTCGCCGCCCTCGGAGCGCCCCGTACAGCGACAGACATCTCCTATCCCACTAGTGGAGGATCAGCATGATCTCCCGGACCCGTCCCTCCGGGCGTCGACTACGAACGCTCTCCCTGACCGGAACGACCGCGATAGTTGCGGTCCTCGCCGCGTCGATGCTGCCCACTCTGGCCCATGCCGCCGAGTCCACCCTGGCTGCGGCCGCGGGCCAGTCCGGTCGGTACTTCGGTGCCGCCGTGGCGGCGAACAAGCTCAACGACGGCGTCTACACCGGAATCCTGAACCGCGAGTTCAACAGCGTCACCGCCGAGAACGAAATGAAAATCGACGCGCTGGAGCCGCAGCAGAACAACTTCACGTTCGGCAACGCGGACCGGATCGTCAACCACGCCCTCTCCCGGGGCTGGAAGGTCCGAGGTCACACCCTGGCCTGGCACTCGCAGCAGCCCGCCTGGATGGAGCGGATGGAAGGGCAGGCGCTGCGCTCGGCCATGCTCAACCACGTCACCCGGGTCGCGACCTACTACCGCGGCAAGATCGACTCGTGGGACGTGGTGAACGAGGCGTTCGAGGACGGCAACAGCGGCGCGCGCCGTAACTCCAACCTCCAGCGCACCGGCGGCGACTGGATCGAGGCCGCGTTCCGCGCCGCCCGCGCCGCCGACCCGGACGCAAAGCTCTGCTACAACGACTACAACACCGACAACTGGACCTGGGCCAAGACCCAGGCCGTCTACAACATGGTGCGCGACTTCAAGCAGCGCGGCGTACCGATCGACTGCGTCGGCTTCCAGTCGCACTTCAACGCCCAGTCGGCGTACAACAGCAACTACCGCACCACGCTGTCCAGCTTCGCCGCCCTCGGGGTGGACGTGCAGATCACCGAGCTGGACATCGAGGGTTCGGGCAGCACCCAGGCCAACACCTACCGCGCCGTGGTCAACGACTGCCTGGCAGTCCCCCGCTGCAACGGCATCACCGTGTGGGGCATCCGGGACAGCGACTCCTGGCGTTCCTACGGCACGCCGCTGCTGTTCGACAACAACGGCAACAAGAAGCAGGCGTACACGGCCACCCTGGACGCGCTGAACAGCGCCACCCCCGGGCCGACCCCCACGCCGACCACTCCGGGACCGACCCCGACCCCGCCTCCATCCGGCTCCGCCAACGAGATCGTCGGCAACCAGTCGGGCCGGTGCATCGACGTACCGAACGCGTCACAGAGCAACGGCACCCGCGTCCAGCTCTACGACTGCAACAAGCAGACCAACCAGGCCTGGACGTACACCGCGAACAAGCAACTTCAGGTGTACGGCAACATGTGTCTGGACGCCGCCGGCACCGGCAACGGCGCAGCCGTGCAGATCTACGCCTGCCACAGCGGCACCAACCAGCAGTGGAACGTCAACTCCAACGGCACCATCAGCGGAGTCCAGTCCGGACGCTGCCTCGACGTCTGGAGCACCTCCAACGGCGCCCAGGTCCAGCTCTACGACTGCCACACCGGTGCCAACCAGCAGTTCCGGCTCGTCTCCCTCGGCGGTTCCAACCCGCCGCCGACCACCCCGCCGCCCACTACCCCGCCGCCGACGACTCCGCCGCCCGGCACCAGCTGTGACCTGCCGTCGTCGTACCGGTGGTCGTCGACCGGCGCGCTCGCGCAGCCGAGGTCCGGTTGGGTTTCGCTGAAGGACTTCACCCACGCCCCGTACAACGGTCAGCACCTGGTCTACGCCACCACCCACGACACGGGCACGACCTGGGGCTCGATGAACTTCGGCCTGTTCTCCAACTGGAACCAGATGGGCTCGGCCAGCCAGAACCAGATGCCCTTCGCCGCCGTCGCGCCGTCACTGTTCTACTTCGCGCCGCGCAACATCTGGGTCCTCGCGTACCAGTGGGGTGGACCGGCGTTCTCGTACCGGACCTCGACCGACCCGACCAACGTCAACAGCTGGTCGTCCGCGCAGACCCTGTTCACCGGGTCGATCTCGAACTCCAGCACCGGCCCGATCGACCAGGCGCTCATCGGTGACGACCAGAACATGTACCTGTTCTTCGCCGGCGACAACGGCCGCATCTACCGGGCAAGCATGCCGATCGGCAACTTCCCCGGCAGCTTCGGGTCGAACTACACCACGATCATGACCGACACCACGAACAACCTCTTCGAGGGTGTCCAGGTGTACAAGCTCCAGGGCCAGCAGCGCTACCTGATGCTGGTCGAGGCGATCGGCTCCCAGGGCCGCTACTTCCGGTCCTTCACGGCCACCAGCCTCGGCGGCACCTGGACCCCGCAGGCCACGTCCGAGAGCAACCCGTTCGCGGGCAAGGCCAACAGCAACGCGACCTGGACCAACGACATCAGCCACGGCGAACTCATCCGCAGCAACGCCGACCAGACCATGACCATTGACCCCTGCAACCTCCAACTGCTCTACCAGGGGCGGTCCCCCAACTCGGGCGGCGACTACGGCCTCCTGCCCTACCGCCCGGGAGTACTGACTCTGCAGCGCTGACCGCGTGCAGGTCCGGCTCGGGCACAGCCGGAGCGGGCGGGTTCGGCACCAGCCGAGCCCGCCCACCCCTTAATCACCCCCACCACCAGGAGGTACCGACCGTGCAAGGACAGGCACACCATCCCCCACCCGGGGCGACCACCGACGCTGACCGAGTGCCCAGCTTTCGGGGACGGCTGACCAAGCTCGCCGCCGCCGGGATCGCCGCCGCCGTCGGACTGCTCACCGTGACGGTGGCGGCCGGGTCGGCGTCGGCCGCCGACAACCCGTACGAGCGGGGCCCGGACCCCACCCGGACCAGCGTCGCCACCGAGCGCGGCCCCTTCGCCAACACCTCGGTCAGCGTCCCCACCGGGTACGGCTTCAACGGCGGCCGGATCTACTACCCGACCGACACCAGCCAGGGCACCTTCGGAGCCATCGCCATCTCGCCGGGCTACACCGCACTGTTCTCCGCGGAACTGGCCTGGATGGGACCGTGGCTGGCATCCCACGGCTTCGTCGTGATCGGCATCGAGACCAACAGCCGTAACGACTTCGACACCGCCCGCGGCACCCAGCTGCTCGCCGCGTTGGACTACCTGACGCAGCAGAGCCCGGTACGCGACCGGGTCGACGCGAGCCGGTTGGCCGTCGCCGGTCACTCCATGGGTGGCGGTGGCGCGCTGAGCGCCGCCACGCGGCGTCCGGCGTTGAAGGCGGCGGTCGGCATCACGCCCTTCTCGCCGTCGTCGAACCTGGCCAACGACCGGGTGCCCACGATGGTCATCTCCGGGCAGGCCGACACGGTGGTCACCCCGTCCTACGCCCTCGACCTGTACAACAGCCTCCCGTCCACCACGGAGAGCGTGTACGTCGAGGTCGCCGGCGGAGACCACGGCTTCATGGTCGGCCGGTCGAACCCGGTGATGATCCGGACCATGCTGCCCTTCCTGAAGATCTTCGTCGACAACGATGCCCGGTACAGCCAGTTCCTGTGCCCGCTGATGGACAACAGCGGCGTGGTCACCTACCGCAGCACCTGCCCGCTGATCGACACCCCGACCACTCCGCCGCCCACCAGCCCCCC